>JAIRNQ010000195.1 GCA_031257955.1 Deltaproteobacteria bacterium
CCAGCCGGCCTCGGCGTAGGCGGCCTCGATGGCCCTAAGCTGCCCAAAGGGGCTGGGGGCGAAGATGGCCGTGCCCTTGCCGTCCGAGGATCCACCGACGGCGGCGATGGTGGCGTAGATCCGGTCCCCGTCGTCCAGGGCGTCCCGCAGCCTCTTAAGGACCACCACGCCCACGCCCTCGCCCAGCAAGGTCCCGTCGCCCTGGCGGTCGAAGGATCTGACCTCGCCGCTGGGGGAGAGGGCCGGGGTCTTGGAAAAGCAAGAAAACATGAAGGGGTCGCTGAAGGTGTCCAGACCGCCGCTGACCACCAGATCGGCCTTGCCGGCCCGAAGGGCGGCGATGGCTTGGCCGATGGCCGCCAAGGAGCTGGCGCAAGCCGCGTCAACAACCATGTTGGGACCGCCCAAATCCAGGCGATTGGCGATCCGGCCGGCGGTGACGTTACCCAACAGGCCCGGGAAACTGCTCTCCCGCCAGGGGGGAAATTTTTCCGAAAAACGCGAAACTATGGCCTCGGCCGCCTCCTCGTCCAGACCGCTCTCCAGAAGGGTCCGGCGAAGCTGGGGATGGACCAGGCGGCTGCCCAGGCTGACCACCATCTTGAGGGCCCCGGTGACGCCCATGATGACCGCCGTGCGGCCGTGGGCGTGGGCCCCGGCCGGGTAGCCGGCGTCCCTTAGGGCCTCGTCGGCCACCACCAGCCCCAAAAGCTGGGTGGTGTCTATGGTTTCCAAATCCTTGGGGGTGATGCCGTACTTTAGGGGGGAGAACGAAACCGAGGGGATGAAGGCGCCCCGCCGGCAGTAGATCCTATCCACCGCCTTGGGGTCGGGATCGAAATAATCGTCCACCGGGAAATGGTCCGCCGGGACGTCCCCGATGGCGTCGCGGCCATTTTTTACCAGGGACCAGTAGCCGGCCGGCCCGGGGCTGGCCCCGGGGAAGAGCGCTCCCAAGCCGATTACGGCCACGTTTTGGTCAGAGTCGCCGCCTTGGCGGATGGGGGCAGGGTTGGGTTTTTCGGTCAGGCTCTCGCTATTCATACACTCCACCCAAAGAAACCCCGTCCTTTAAGGCGAGGGTTTGGGCCCAAAAACAAAGTAAAAGTCTGCGGTGCCCGTCCCCGAAGGGGCCGGCGCGGAAAGGCGCCGGTAACGTCCCAGAAAGGCCATCGAAGAGTGGTCCCGCGAACGGACAATTTTTAATACTCGCATATATCGCGCATATTTTCAATTCAAAAATCACTAAACCCGCGCAAAACAAGGCCCATGGCCTTGTAGTAAAACCGTGGGCAAGGCCAGGCGTTTTACCCAGCCGGCGGCTGGGTTTCCGGGCTAAAAGAAGTTGGCCAATTCCTCGGGGGAGGGCGGGGAGAGGTTGAAGTAGCAGTCGTCCGGCAGAAGCCCCAGGTCCCTGGCCAGCGACAGGCGCTTGATGACCGCCGCCCCGTGGAGCAGCAGGCCGGCCAGATCGGCCACCCGGCGGTTGGCCGGATCCTCGTATATGGTGCCGCTGACCCATTCGTTAAAGGCGCCCAGGGAGGGGCCGCAGAAAACGCACCAGTCGGTCCGGCGATCGGTCAAGCCGCTTATGGCCCAGCGAGAAGCTTGGCCCAGGTACCACCTAAAGACCAAGGCCATTTGCAGTTTGGGGTTGGCCAGGGCCTTTTCCAGAGTGGCCGGGTCGCGCTCCTTAAAGAAAGTTCGCGTCTCTTCCCATATGACCGAAATGGGCTTGCGGAAGATCTTCTCCTCCAGGTTTTTGGCCTCCTCCGGGGGGATGTCGGCCAGGGTTTGGCACTGGCGGTAGAGTTCGGCCAGTTTGTTGGCCCGGGGGGCGAAGAGGGTCCCGTATTTTAGGACCTGGATCTTGGAACCCAGTTCAAACATGTCGGCGGCCGGGGCTGGGCTGACGTCGGTCTGGCCGGCCTTGCCCAGGAGAATCTTGGCCTCTTCCGAAAGGCCCGATTCCTGGCAGCATTGATTAATGGATCCGGTCACGAAATAGGACATACCCATATCCTGGGCGGCCAAGAGGGCCAAGGGCGTCCCCAAACCCCCGGCGGCCCCGACCCGCAGCGGCTGCCTATAGTCGTGTTTGGCCGTGTACTCGTCGGCCAACCTGGCCGCCGAGGGCCAGAGCGAGAGGGCCGGCCTAAAGTCCGTGTGGCCGCCGCTGTCGGCCTCGGCGGTCAGATCCTGGGCCATGGGCACCCTGGGGGCCAGGGAGGCCTCCCGCTCGGTGATCCAGCCCCGGTTCAGAGCCTCCTGGACAATCTTGGGCGGCGGCGGGCTAAAGAACCTCTTGGCCAGTTCCAGCCTGGAAACCTTGGCGATGACCCTATTGGGGGCCACTATGGTCCCGTCCGGGGTGGTGGTCAGGCCGCTCAGGCGGTAACGGACCAAAGACGGGCTAATCTGCATGAAGGCCGAGGCCTCGATCAGAGTGACGCCGCTTTTGAGGTAAATCTCAACGACTTTTTCTTCCCAGGAAGGGTCTTGGGGCGTGTGGATCAGACAGGAACCAAAAGTTTGTCCCGGCAAAAGCTCGTCTTTGAGCTTTTCGATCTCGCCCTCGATAACCGCCGGGTTCAGGCCCGAGGCCCCAAAAATCCCCACGCTGCCCATGTCGGCCAAGGCCACGCACATGGCCCTGGAGGAGATGCCCCCGACCATGGCCCCGCCAATGTAAGCGTAACGCAGCCCGAATTCCTTGCGGAAGGACTTGGAACCGAAGTTGCCCGGGGCAATCGGGGGTATGATGCCGATTAAGTTGGGGTCGCCTTGGGCGCCCAGCTCGCCGCCGGGTTTTATGTAGAGGGTTTCCCTGGGATCGTAAAGGAGGGGCAGTATATGGCTTTGAAGGCTGGACATTATTACTCCGTGTCGAAAAAACCGCTTTCGCTTCCCGAGTTATCCCACTCCCATTGACTCACGGCCTAGACCCTAGAGCCGATGGCTCTCGGGTCCCGGGTCCCGGGAGAATCCGGGAAGGCGACCGGTTTGGCCCAAAAAAACCGCCCGCCCGGTCACGGCCCGGGCCGGGACCGCCCCCGAGAGGCCGGTTCGAATGTCATGCTGGATTGGGGCGTTAAGTCGGGAATGGGGCCGGCCGGGCGGCCGTACCCCAAAATGGCGGGAGACGGCCCAGGCCCGGCACTATATCCGGGCATATCATGGCCAAGCGCATA
>JAIRNQ010000209.1 GCA_031257955.1 Deltaproteobacteria bacterium
TCTGAAGGCCATCTGATTTTTGGCCTCGTCCATCCCATCGCTCAAAAGCTTCTGGCGCTCCGCCTCCAGCCGTTCCACCGTCTTCGTCTTGGGATCGGCGTCTAGCGGCTTATACTTGAGCATAAATACGAAAGCCATATTTTTACCCAAAGAAATTGACAAGTTTGCGACTTCCTGTGAATCCTCGGGTAGGAAGGTTACGGAAAAACTTAAGGCCTTAAGAACCGAGCCTAAAAAGCCCAGGTAACTTGCTTCCATGGCCCTAAGCTCCACATGGGTATTCCAAATGAGGATATCCCGAAAACAGGCCGCCAACCCCAAAGAGTCAAAACCCTCCAGGGCCTTACGGACGCGCTCCTTTAAGCTGTTGACGAAATCTTTCCCTTGCCCGAGCAAATAATGCAAAAGGTCCCGATTTAAGGCTTCATTGACTTCCGCGTTGGGGCGTCTCAGCAGGTAGGCGTCCGCGTCAATCCGTTTGTCAACCGTCAGATACCCTGTCTGGAACATAAGGGGCGTAAGCTCTAGATTGTCGATGTCAACCGAGGAAAGAGAAGATATGTCTGTCTCAGGGTTTTCTGGGAAGTCCAATATATTTTTCCTCTTTAACAGTTCCAGAAAGAAGGCCGACGTGGCGGTACTGTACCAGTATGAGTGAAGTTCTCTTTTGGCTAACGTTTTAACAATAGAGAAGGGATTAAGGATCCTATCGATCCCATCCCATGAGTAACCATCGTATTTATTTAAAATCGCCTCTTTCAAGTTCGCAACCGTAGCCGATTCGGGCAATAAACCTTTAGATTTGTTGTATTCCAGAACTTCAGGTAAATAATCGCTGAATTGGGCCTCAAACTCTCCTATCGTAAAGCCGCAGATGGCGTTGTAGCTTGAATCCATGGTAAGGTCGTAAAGGTTGTTAAACGCGGAGAAAAGAGAGGTCTGGGCGAATTTGCTGACCCCAGTTACGAGGACGACCTGGGTCAGGTCTGTGTCGGCCAGGGACTTAAGCGAGGAATAGAAGTCGTGAAGGGTGGCCCGGTTCTTGTCCACTTGGGCAAGATCTCCGATGACTCCTTGTATCGGGTAGTCATATTCATCGATCAACACGGCTACCGGTTCTCCGCTCGCTCTCTTAAGCGTGGAAACCATCTCGCGCAGCATTCCGCCGAGGGTCACGGCGGTAAGCTTGTCCAGGCCGGTTCGCGCGGCTTCGCACCTGAGCGTTTCGGAGATACTATTTTCCAAGGCAGCCGTGCTTCCGCAAGCGCCGATCATGTCCAGGTGGACTACCGGGTATGGTTTAAAGTCGTAGTCTGAGGAATCTATCCACAATCCTTTAAAATACTCCCGGTGGCCTCGCAATAGCTCATGGGCCGCCCCCAGCAGAAGCGACTTGCCGAAACGGCGGGGACGGGACAGAAAAAAACAGCCCTTGGTTTTAACGATATCATATAAATATTGTGTTTTATCGACGTAAAGAAGGTCATTTTCTCTTATTTTCCTGAAAGGTTGCCCTTCACTTGGCAATTCGCGCATAATTGTCTCCTTTCCGTCAGGCTGAAATCGCGGTTACTTGAAAGTCCGGTCCCGCTGGAAAGATATGAACAGAGTATAACCGGCAAGGCGTTAAGACAAGGATTTATCTAGGGCTCCAGGGGTCCAAGGGGCTTTCTCTATTCGGGGATAATAATTGAAGCCGATGGGAAGGAAAAACAAGGGCCCGCTAAGTCATCCGCAAGCAAGTAGGCTAAAACTATGGAAATACTTTTGGCCCGATGGGGCCGCCCGCCGTCCCCATGGGCGGCCAAAACTTGGCACCCCGGCCCAGAAGCGACCGTCAGTCGGTGCCGAGGAACCAAGGGACCGGGGACGAGTTTTTCCTCAAAAAGGCCACCGAGCCAAGGGAGAGCGGACGGAGAGTGGTCACGGCGCTTTTGAAGACTCGTCTAAAATAGGGCCGAATTTATGGGCATTGTCGTTTCGGGGATCGCCAAAGAAGCGTAAGGGCTTGGCCTTCGGCGGCCTCTGGTTTTGCCATCGCCATTTCTAAGCCCGGGCTTAGAAATGGTGATGGCGAACGTTTTTGCCCTTGACGATGTAGATGGTCTCCTCGGCCAAGTTGGTGGCGTGGTCGCCCAGGCGCTCGAAGTGGGCGGCCGTGTTGATGATCTCCAAGCCCCAGTAGACCTTTTGCCCATCGTTGAAGACGGAGTTCAGGACCTCGGCCCTGACCCGGTGGTTAAGATCGTCGATCTCGTCGTCGAGTTCCAGGACCTTGCTGGCCAGCTCGGTGTCCTTCTCGATGAAGGCCTTGACCGACTGGTTTAGCATGTCAACGGTCTTAACCCGCATGGTCTCGATGTTCTCCGGAAAGGGTTCGGCGGCGGCCCCTTGGCGGGCCAGGGCGGCCAGGCCTAGGGTGCGGCGGGCTAGGTTAGAGCCCAAGTCGCCCATGCGCTCAAGCTCGGTGGCCAAGCGCAGGCTGGCGGCCAGGAAGCGCAGATCCCCGGCCACGGGTTGGTTGGCGGCGATGAGGTTAATGGCCTTATCGACGATGTTGTTTTCCATGGCGTTGATGGTTTTGTCCCGGGCGATGACCACCCGGGCCTGCTCCTCGTCGCCTTCGCTGAGAGCTTTAACGGCCACCCCCAGCATGTCCGCCACCTCGTAGCCCATGGTAATCAGGCTGTCCCTGAGTTTTTTGAGCTCCTCAACGAAAGAACCCATGACCATGGTTCCATCCTCCTATCCCCTAAGGAGAAGCGGGCTCGCGCTTGGGCCTTTGGCCGGCGGGTCCCGTTTTCCCGGGCGAAAAAACAAAAAACGCGAATATCTTTGGCCAACCCCAAGGGGGGCTGGGATTTGGGCGAATATGGTTAGACAAATGGTCCGGCCCGACAAGATCGGCCCGGCGGGGCCGGGAAAGAGCCGAACGGCGGGGCCGGCAATGATCCGACCGAAGGGACTGGGGTTGACCCGGCCGACCGGTCGCTTTGGCCTTAGCCGAAGCGGCCGGTGATGTAATTTTCCGTGCGTTCCTCCTTGGGGCTGGTGAAGAGCTCCAAGGTGGGCCCGAACTCTATGAGCTGGCCCATGTAAAAGAAGGCCGTGCGGTCGGAGATGCGGGCGGCTTGCTGCATATTGTGGGTAACGATGACGATGGACATGCCGGCCCCGCGGATCCAGTCCTCCACCTTGGAGGTGGCGATGGGGTCCAGGGCCGAGGTGGGCTCGTCCATCAGCAATATCTCGGGCTCCAGGGCCAGGGCCCGGGCGATGCAGACCCGCTGCTGCTGCCCGCCCGAGAGATCCAGGGCCGACTTGCCCAGCTTGTCTTTTACGTCGTCCCATAGGGCGGCGGCCTTGAGGGCCCTTTCCACCACCTGGTCCAGATCGGCCTTTCTGTTAACCCCTACCAGCCTGGGGCCATAGCAGATGTTGTCGTAAATGGATTTGGGAAAGGGGTTGGGCCTCTGGAAGACCATGCCCACCCGGCGGCGGATATCGACCGGATCGGCCTCGGGGCCGTAGATGGAAGTTCCCCTGATTTGTATTTCCCCGGCCAGCCTGGTCCCGGGCACAAAATCGTGCATGCGGTTTAAGAGCTTTAAAAACGTCGATTTGCCGCAGCCCGAAGGCCCGATGAAGGCCGTGACCTCATCGGCCATGATATCCACGCTTATGTTTTTTAGGGCTTGGAACTGGCCGTAAAAGAACGAGACGTTGTCGGCCTTGATGATGACCTCGCCTCCCTGGCCAGCATCGCCCCCTTGGCCAGCACCGTCTCCCTGGCCAGCACCGCCCCCTTGGCCGTTCGGGGCGGCCTCGAAGCCGTTTTGCTCGGCTACCATTTTCGGCTCCTGCGCAACCTGGCCCGAAGAATCACGGCCGCCAGCGACAAGCCCAAAACTATGGCCATCAGGACCAAGGAGGTCCCAAACTGTTGAGGCCTGGTGCCGGCGATGTTGGCCCCGTTGGTGGCCAGGTTGTAGATATGGGTGGTCAAGGCCATGGCCTCGTTAAAAGGCGAATCGGGTAGCGACGGGCTGTAGGCCGTGGCCGAGGTCAGCGAGATGGGGGCCGTCTCCCCGGCCGCCCGGCCCAGGGCCAAGATGGCCCCGGTCAGCATGCCCGGAAGGGCGGCCGGCAGAATGACTTGCCTGATGGCCTGAAAGCGGTTGGCCCCCAGGGCCAAGGCCGCTTCCCTAAAGGAGCCGGGGGTTTGCCGAAGAGCCTCTTCGGCCGCGGCCGTAACCGTCGGAAGGGTAAGTAACCCCAGGGTCAAACAGCCAGAGAGGAGCGATCGGCCAAAACCGAAGGTGGTCACGAAAAGCGAAAGGCCAAAGAGGCCAAAGACGACCGAGGGCACCCCGGCCAAGTTGGCCACGCCCAGGCGGATTACTGAGACCAAGGGGCCCTGCTTGGCGTATTCGGAAAGATAGATGGCCGCCCCGAAACCCAAGGGGATGGAAATGACCATCGAACCCAAGGCCAGGTAAAGCGTTCCTACTATGGCCGGAAGGATCCCACCCTTGGTCATGGACTCCCGGGGGAACTGGCTTAAAAATTCCCAGTTAATGGCCGATATGCCCTGGACGCAAATATATATGAGAAGCGAAGCCAGGACCAACAGAATGAAGCCGGCCAGGGCCACGATGACGCCCGTGGCCAGTTGGTCGCGCCGTTTTCTGGCCTCTTTGGAGTATCCAAGCAAAAACATGCCTATCACCCGAATTAATCCCCTTCCCGGCCAACCCGTCTGGTGGCCGGAACCGGGGCGTCGCCGCCTTTACTCGGCCTAGCCCAGATTATCCGAGATCCCGGATAATCTGGCTAAGGGGCCTATCTTCTGGTCCGCCAGCGCCGGCTGAGGTACCAGGCCAGGAGGTTAAAAGCCAAGGTCATGAAAAACAATATCACGCCCAGGGCGAACAGGGCTTGATAGTGACGGCTCCCGATGGCCGTCTCACCCATCTCGGCGGCCAGGGTCGAGGTCAGGGGCCGGACCGAGTCGAAGAGGGAGTTGGGTATCTGGGCCGCCCCGCCGGCCACCATCAGAACCACCATGGTCTCGCCCAAGGAGCGTCCCAAACCCAATATGACCGCCGTGGAGAGCCCGCCGAGAGCGGCCGGGGTAGTGACCCGCCATATGGTCTCCCAGCGGGTGGCCCCCAAGGCGTAGGAGGCGTCTTTAACGTCCTGAGGGACGGCCGAGAGGGCGTCCTCGCCCAGGGAGGCTATGGTCGGGGTGGCCATGATAGCCAGTATCAAACTGGCGTTTAGGAGGTTAAGCCCGGTAGGCAGGTTAAGGGTCTGTTGGAGAAAGGGGGCAATGACCACCATGCCAACCAGGCCCAAAACCACCGAGGGGACCGAGGCCAAAAGTTCCACCGCCGGCTTAACCCATTCCCTGGTGCGCCTTCCGGCTATGCAAGAGAGGAACATGGCCAACCCCAGGCCCAAGGGGGCGGCGATGGCCGTGGAGACCACGGTCACGGCCAGGGATCCGCCGATAAGGGCCAGCGCCCCAAAAGAGGCGTCCGGGTAAGTGGGATACCAATCCCGCCCGAACAAAAACGAGCCCAGGCTCACCCCCGGCGAACCCCCCTGGCTAAAGAGGAGCCCCACCGACTCGGTGAAGAGAAAGACCATTATCAAAAGCATCTGGCCCATGGCCAGGATGGCGCAGAGAAGAAAGAAAAACCGGCTGCCGTGTTCGGCCTTGGATAGCCTGGGTTTTAGGGGAATGGCCCGCAGCGAGGCCTCCTCGTAACTCTCCGCCGGCGCCGGGGCGCCTTCCAGGCTCGGGACTTTAAGGGGGGCCTTAGGCTTTTCGTCTACCTCCTCGAACAACGAAGCCCCATCGGTGACAGAAACGACGCTGGCCAAGGTAGGTTCCTCGGGCCGATCCCTATTGTCCTGGCTAATTTTGGGCTCTTTCTCGCTCATGTCCCGCCAATCGCCCCGACCCCTTTAGGGTTCGTGGGCGCCCACGTTCCGTGCCAACTCTCTGGGCAATATCCCCAAACAATCTCTATAAGCATTCTTTCTAAATCAGGGCGGCCGATACGGCTGCCGTATCGTCGGATTTGGCCGCCACCCGTTCTCAGTTTCCCGTCTCGGAACTGAGCCCCGGGGCGATTCCCGTGGAGGGCCCCGGCAAAGCCGTTTGGGCTGGGGCCTCCCTGGGTGGCAAAAAACCGGTGGTGGTTATTATCCTTCGCCCTTTCTCCGAAAAAATGAAGTCCAAGAACTTGTCGGCCTCTGGTCCGCGATCGTCCCTTACGTACATGTACAGATCCCTGGTAATGGGGTAGCTACCGTCCCCGGCCGACTCGGACGAGGGCCTGACCCCGTCCACCGAAAGGGCTTTCACCCCCTCGGAAATAAAGCCCAGGCTAACGTAACCTATGGCGTAGCGGTTGCCCGAGACGGCGTAAGCCACCCCGCCGCTGGAAGACTGGACCTGGGCGTCGGGTCTGTGCCTGGCCCCGCCCAAAACTTCCTCTATCCACATCTCAAAGGTCCCGGAGCTACTATCCCGGTTAATGGGGACGATGACCATGTCCGGGCCGCCCAGCTGGTTCCAGTTAACGATCTTCCCAACGTATATGGCCTTAAGATCGGCCAAACTCACGTCGCTTAATGGGTTTGAGGGATGGACGACCACGGCTAGGCAATCGAGGGCAACGACGTGCCGGATCAGTTTCACGCCGGCCTTCAAGGCCCGTTCCGATTCCTCGGCCTTAACCTCTCTGGAAGCGTCGGCGATATCGATGTTGCCGTCAATCAAGGAGCGTATGCCTTCGCCGGTTCCGGTACCGGAGACGGTCAGCAACAGATCGGGTCGATGTTTCAGGTATTCTTCGGCGGCGGTTTCGGTAACGGGGAGGAGGGTGGAGGAGCCGGAGATTCGCAGCGTGGCCTTGGATTGGGCCATCAGGGGGCCCGGAAAGAAGGCGCCCATAAAAAAAGCCATGACCAGCAAACTCGTCAAGGCAAACGTAAAGATAATTAATGGACGGAAAACCGGACCGGGGAAGTTTAACCCGTTCCCCTGGGTCCCGTCACCCAGGATGCCTACGTTTTGATTATGTGTCTTACCGTTAGTTATCATTTTAAAGCTTTAATGACTTTAAATCGCAACAATTAAGTTTTCAATTAATTATTCTGGCCTCCAGGCCGCTTATCGGTCAATTAATCTATCATCGTTGGCCACAAAAGGGCCCCTAAAATACTCTAACCAACTACCGCCAAACTCCCCGGTTTGGCCTCCTGGGCCTTGGCCGCCCAAGGCCCAGGGGCCAGGGGCCCCCCGGTCCGGGGCATTCGGGGCTTTAGCCCCGGCCCCACAAAAGCTCGGCCAATTCGGCCCTAAAGGCCTCCATCTTCGAGTCCCTGGCCGTTGGGTGAACTCGGTTGCAGACAAGGACAAAGGCCCGGTCCCGGGTGGCGTCCCACCAAAGACAGCCTCCGGTGTAGCCCAAGTGTCCCCTCGCCCCGGCCACGGGGCCAACACCCACGTCGAAGCCAGCCGCCCTCAAGGGGCCCGCCGGAGGAGTCGACGCCCGATAAAACTCTTCCATGACCTGGCCCGGCACCAAGGTGCCGGGCAAACCGGCCTGGCTCTTGGCCCAATCCGCCA
>JAIRNQ010000237.1 GCA_031257955.1 Deltaproteobacteria bacterium
CAAATTGTTACGGCCAGCCATACCGACCAGGCCGCGGATACCCTTATGAGAAGAAGGGACACCCACATTGATTCCTTACTTGTCCGTCTCCAGGAACCGCGGGTGAGGCGTATTATTGAACCCATGCTGGCTCTTTCCAATGATCCCGCCATAGGCGGCCAGTCGGGAGAGAATACCGACCCGCTAGATGACGATCTCCAATATTGTCTTGACTTGGGGCTCGTCAAACTGGACGATAATTTGAGACCCGCCAACCCAATTTACGCAAGTGTCATGTCTAGGTGTGTTAGCCAAAAGGTTCAACAAATACTACCAAAAACACTAATCGGCCAATGGATGGATGGAAAGACCATTGATATGTCCGGCTTACTAGCGGAGTTTCAAAAATTTTGGGCGGAACAGGCCGAAAAATACCTCTCTAGCCTTCTATACCATGAAACCGCTCCCCATAGTTTACTTACGGCCTTTCTTCAAAGGGTAGTTAACGGGGGGGCCATCGTCATAGACGAATACGCTAACGGATTGGGCTATGCCGATATCGTGGTCAAGTACGCTGGGCGATCTTACGTAATTGAACTTAAGCTTAAAGACAACCAAAAAAGTCTGGCCGAAAGAAAGAAACAGATTCTTAACTATATGGACCGCTTACTTGTAAACGAAGGCTGGCTCTTGATTTTCGATCGTAAATCGGATAAAAGTTGGAGCAAGAAAAACACCTGGGAAACAGACAGGCTACCATCAGATCAGGTGATTCACGTGGTTGGCTGCTGACTCGCGACGCTTACAATCATAATTCCCATCCAAACTTGTCAAAACACCCTCACGACCACTAAAGCGGCCATTGAACGCCCTACTCTTTTTACAAAAACCTTGGAAATATAGCGAACGGCTGAGTCTGTGTAGAACTCTACAGAAAGCCCATGAACGCTTACTGAACGGATACACTTATGTTTGAGGATAAATTAAGCAAATTAGATAACTTTAAAACACAGTTATCAAAGTTCAAAGTATTTGATGATGAACAATTAGTTAAATCAATTGAAAACTATTATCATGTTAGATTGACTTATACATCTAATACGATTGAAGGTTTTAATTATACGCAGCAAGAAACTCATGATTTAATTTTTAAAGGTAAAGTTGCTGAATCTAGAACTATTTTAGAAACTGGTGCTGTTAGGGGTCATGATTCATGTTTCGATTATATGATGGATTTGCAAACAGAAAGTTATTTAGATGAACAAGACATACTTAAATTTCATAAATTACTTGCCGGGGGCTTAGAAAATCAAGCTATTGCCGGTCGTTATAGGGATAGGTTCGTTAAAGTTGGTGATTATGTTTTTTTACCTCCTGATCGGGTAAAAGGCGCAATGAAAAATATGTTTGACCTGTTGGATAAGAGCCGAGAAAAGATGCATCCCGTAATATTGGCGATTCGTTATCACAAAGATTTACTTTTTATCCATCCATTTATGGATGGAAATGGACGCGTCGCTCGATTAGCCATGAATACTGTTATGTTACAGAATAATTATTTGCCTATAGACATTCCGCCTGACAAAATACTTCAATATCAGAGTAGTATTGCTCAATCTTATCGGGATTCTTTTGTCTTTTATGATTTTATGTTAGATAGCGCTATTGATACTCATGAACATATGATTTACGAAATAGAGCGACAAATTGATAAATATCAGATGGATAATAATTTTTTTAAGTTGGCGGCTGGGTGGGTGGCCTTCCGGGCTAGCCGGGTTTACCCTCCCAGGTAAGCTTTGCGGACGTTCTCGTCGTTTAGGAACTCCGAGGCCGTGCCCGAGAGAGTTATTAGGCCCGTGGTCATAATATAAGCTCTATGGGCAAGCATAAGAGCTAAATTGGCGTTCTGTTCAACCAAAAGTATGGTCGTTCGATTTTCTTTGTTAATTTTGCGTATGGTTTCCAGTATGTCCCGGATGACGATGGGGGCCAGGCCCAGGCTGGGCTCGTCCAGAAGGAGCAAGCGGGGACGGCCCATCAGGCTCCGGGAGATGGCCAACATCTGCTGCTCGCCGCCGGAGAGGGTTCCGCCGCTTTGCTTGGAGCGGGTGGCCAGGATGGGAAAGAGGTTTAAGACGTATTCCAGATCCCTTTTAACCCCGGCTGGATCGGAGAGCACGTAGGCCCCCATCTTGAGGTTTTCCATGACCGTGAGGCCCGGGAAGATCCGTCTGCCCTCTGGGACCATAATCAGGCCCTTTTTTACCAGTTCTTCGGTTCTGGTCCCTCTGATATCGACCCCGTCAAAAGTAATGCTTCCGCTTTTGGGAGGTACCAGTCCGGTAATAGAGGCCAAGGTGGTAGTCTTTCCGGCACCGTTGGCTCCCAACAGGGCAATTATTTCGCCTTCATTTATATAGAGATCCACGCCTTTCAGGGCTTCGATATTCCCGTAGGCAGTCCTCACGCCGCTAAGTTTCAATAACATTTTGGTCATTGCTATCCATCCAAAAGGTCCTGGCCACTAAATTCGCCAATTAGGGTCGAGCCGGCCAAAGCCGCGACGGTCGGGGCCGCCTGGGCCTTGGGAGGGAATTTAGGCCCGCCCATCAGTCCTCGCCCAAGTAAGCCTTGATTACTTTGGGGTCCCGCTGGATTTCCTCCGGCGGGCCTTCGGCGATCAGGCGCCCATAGTCAAAAACGTATATTTTCTTGGAAACGTTCATGACCAGGCTCATGTCGTGCTCAATCAGGAGTATGGATACCTTTTCCCTTTCGCGGATGTGGGTGATCAGATCCCTTAAGGCGGCCGTCTCGGATATGTTCAGGCCGGCCGCTGGCTCGTCAAGCAGAAGGACCTTGGGTTCGGTGGCCAGGGCCCGGACTATCTCCAGGCGCCTTTGGTCCCCGTAAGGGAGGTTTTTGGCCAGTTCGTTGGCCATGGCGTCCAACCCGTAGGTAACCAACAGATCAAAGCTGTATTCGATGCCCGCCGCCTCCTCGGCCCGGGTTTTTTTATTGCGGGTCAAAGCCCCCCAAAGCCCGGCCTCCATGCGGCAGTGCCGGCCGATAAGGACGTTTTCCAAGACGGTTAGGTTATTGAAGAGGCGGATGTTTTGGAAGGTTCGGGCCAAGCCGCGCTGGGTGATAACGTCGGCCGGGAGGCCCTTAAGGCTAATCGAGGGCAGATTCGCGGCCGGGTAGAGGATGACGTCGCCCCGGGTGGGCTTGTAGATACCGGTAACGCAGTTAAAAAACGTGGTCTTGCCCGAGCCGTTGGGCCCGATGAGGGCGGTCACCGAATCGCGCTCAATGGATAGATTCACCCCGTTGAGGGCCACCAAACCGCCAAAGACCATGCTCATGCCGATGGCGTTCAAAATAAGATCGTGTCCGCCTTTGGGCCGCGGGTATTGGTCTGCGGGGCTCACGAATAGCCTCCCGTTTTCGGCTTGGGGGCGCCGGTCAGGGCTTTAAGGCGGGCCTGGCCGTTCCCCTTGGTTTTGTGGATGTGGACCACTCGGGTGCTTTGGATAAGGCCGCCGGGCCTAAAGACCATCATTAGTACCATCAGGGCCCCAAAGAGGAGCATGCGGTACTGGGAGAAGAACCTTAGCTGCTCGGGGAGGGCGCTGATGACGATGGCGCCCAGGATGACTCCGGGGATGCTGCCCATGCCGCCCAAGACGACTATGGAGAGTATGAGAATGGAGCCCAGAAAGGAGAAGCTGGCCGGGTTGATGAAGGTTATGTGCGAGGCGAAAACCACCCCGGCCAAGCCCGCCCAGGTGGAGCCCAGGGCGAAGGCGGTAAGTTTGGCCCGGGTGCGGTTGATGCCCATGGCCTGGCAGGCGATCTCGTCTTCCCGCATGGCCAACCAAGCCCGGCCAAGCCGGGAATTTTCCAGCCGGAAGACGCAAACGATGGTAAGGATGACCAGGGCCAGTATGATGAAATAAGTAAAAATTTTATTTATGTCCATCGATGGATCCACCCCCAACCATTTAATCAAAAATTCTTTTGGGGCGGCGTTTAAATCGATGCCGAAAAAACTGGCTGGCTTAATATAGCTGATGCCCCTGGGGCCGCGGGTGACTTCTAGGTTGTTGAGGACCAAACGGGTGATCTCGCCAAAGGATAAAGTCACGATGGCTAGGTAATCCCCGCTCAGGCGAATGACCGGAAAGCCCAACAGAAGGCCCATTAAGGTGGCGGTCAGGGCCCCCAGCGGTAGGCAGACCCAAAAGCTTAGGCCAAAGTAATGGTTCAAAAGGGCGTAGGTGTAAGCGCCAATCGCGTAAAAGGCTATATAGCCCAGATTTAGTAGGCCCGAGACGCCCACGACCACGTTTAGGCCCAGCCCCAAAGTGACGTAGATGAGGGCTGTCACCATGATATTGACCGTGTAAGGCGAGCTGACGAAGGGGAGCACGATCGTGAAGGCCAACAATAGGAAGAACCCGAGCCGCTTGTGGCGCAGACCCATGACCACGGTGACCCAAGTCGGCTTGGGGCCCTTGGTCAGATCCTCCGGGAGGCCCCCGGACTGGTGGACGGCCTTGGTTATGCCCTGGAATGCCCGGCGTTTAAGAAAAAAACGCCAAAGTATGGACAAAACGAAGGTGCCGCCGGCCAGATAGGGCATCCTTTCCAGCGAAAAGATGAAGGTTTTTTCGGTCGGGTTGATGGTCAAAGTCATTAAAGGAAAGGCCAGTAGGCACATCCAGAGGGTGGCCAACAAAGCCGACTTTAATTCCGACCAAAAGATACTGGCCAAGCTCACATCTTGTCTAATAACGCTCATATAACGCCAAGTTACGGGCAATCCATCGGGATTACCCCAAAGCTCAGACTTTCTGGGTCTGGGCTTGGCCCATAATGCCCTCGGGCCGGAAGATCAAAATTATAATTAGAATTATGAAGGCCACTACGTCCCTGTAGGAACTAGAGATATAGCCGGCGGCGAAGCTCTCGGCGAAGCCCAATATCAGGGCCCCGATGACCGCCCCGGGGATGCTGCCAATGCCTCCCAAAACGGCGGCGGTGAAGGCTTTCATCCCGGCCAAAAAACCCATGTAAAAGTATATCTGCCGCATACTGCAGCCGATTAAGACGCCCCCCAGGGCGGCCAGCACCGAGCCGATTATAAAGGTCGAGGAGATGACCCGGTCGATGTTAACTCCCGAGAGCCTGGCCATGGTCATGTCCTGGGCCACGGCCCGCATGGCCATGCCCATTTTGGTGAATTTAATGAAGAGGGTCAAGGCCACCATGGAGAGGGTGGTAAAGAGGAGTATGATCACCTGGGTCCTGTTTAGGTAACCGGCAATCGGTTTAAGAAAGGGCATCTGGGGGATGAGGTCGGGGAAAAGTACGAAATTCGAGGTCTGGGCCAGCTGGACGTAGTTTTGCAAAAAAAAGGACATCCCGATGGCGCTTATCAGCGGGGCCAGCCTGGAGGAGCCCCTCAGGGGGCGGTAGGCGATGCGTTCGACCGTCCAGCCATACATGCCAGCGTAAATGGCGGCGATTACGGCCACCGACAGGAGAAGCCCCCAGCCGGACATCCCCTGGGCGCTCAAAACCATGGAAGCCAAAAGGGCGGTGAAGGCCCCTATCATGTAAATCTCGCCGTGGGCGAAATTTATCAGGGCAATGATCCCATAAACCATGGTATAGCCAAGGGCGATTAAGGCGTAGATGCTGCCCCTGGTTAGCCCGCTCATGAAGAGATCCAAAAAATAGGTCATACAAACACACAAATAATTCCCCTAGCGGGGAAAACAACCGAAAAATCCTAACTTTAAAAGGCCTAAGCCCCTACCAACTTACCCCATTCTTTTGTGGCCAAAAACCCGTCGCGAGTCCGGTCTTTTGTGGCTAAAAGCCTAGCCTTTGGCCGTCAAAGTCCAGCGGGTACCGGTCCTTAGTCGCCAAAGGACCGTCGGACCGCCTTGGCTTCCGGCACGGCCGAGAGGCGGCCAAATGGGCTGGCCTCGTCCCCAAGTAGTGGTGGGCGTTTTGGGCGTAATGACGACGCGGCCGCCGACCGGCCTTAGGCCGGCCCGGCCGGAATTGGGACCGGGGCCAAACTGGGGGATGGTTGCCCGGAAGCCCCATTTGGGGTTTCCGGGCGGGTAGCGAAAGGGGAGAACCCTTAATTAATGGCGTTGAATTTGCCGTCTTTCACTTCATAGAGGATGAACTTAGCGCCAAAAACGTCACCTTTGGCGTCAAAGCGAACCGGGCCCATGATGGTTTCGACGGTATCCTCGGTCAGGTGTTTTTTGATGGCATCGAGATCGGTAGCGTTACCGACTTTCTCCACGGCCGCGAAGAGGGCCTGGGCCGCGCCGGCAGCGTAGAAGAAATAGGGGCCTTCCTCTTCCTGGTGCCGCTTGTGGTGATCGGCGATGGCGGCCTTGGCGGCTTCGGAGCTGCTGATGTCGGCCTGGCCGGTGGCGATAACGCCCTCGGCGGCGGGGCCGGCCATGGTTATGAATTGCGGGTTATAAAGCCCGTCAGGTCCGATGATGACCGTCTCCAGACCCTTGTCCCTCATCTGGATGGCCAGTTTGGAGGCGTCGCTGTAGTAGCCGCCCCACACCAAAACCTCGGCCCCGCTGTTTTTCAGCATGGAGACGACGTCTTCGTAAGAGACCTCACCTGTGGTGACGCCCTCAAAGAGGACGACCTCGATGCCGGAATTGTCGGCCTTGATGCTGTCTTGGAGAAAGACGGCCAAAGCGTTTCCGTAGTCGCCCTTATCGTGCAGAATGGCCACTTTCTTGAAGCCCTTCTGCTTGATATATTCATACTGGAACTTAGACTGGGCGTCGTCACGGGGGGTGGTCCTAAAGAAATAGGGGTTGGCCCCGTCGTCGGTGAGCGAAACTTCGGTGGCCGAGCTGGAGATGATGATGACTTTGTTGTTGTAGGCGCTCAGGGCGCTTCTGGTGGCCCCGGAGCAGGTGTGCCCCAAAATTAGGGTCAGGTTCTGGGAAGCCAGTTTAAGGGCGGCGTTGGCCGCGTTCTCGGGGATGCAGGAGTCGTCTTCCTGAACGATTTCGATCTGCTTACCCAAGAGGCCGCCCTTGGCGTTGGCCTCGGCCACTGCATACTCAAGACCGTAGAGGTTGGAAAGGCCGTAGGCGGCCAAGTCGCCCAAAATGGCGCCGCCGAAGCCGATCTTGAAGGTGTCCTGGGCCTGGGCGGTGCCGGCGAAAGGCAACACGAACGCCAAAGAAAGGATAGCCAGTAACTTAAATGCCGATTTCATGGAAAAATTGCCTCCAATGGAAAATCCGAACTTTTCTCGCCGAACGGGCCGGCGAAAAATTATGATCCAAAAATAGATACGGACACGCGAGCAAGGCTGACGCGGGCAACGACCGAATTGAATTATGGCCAAGGCCAACCCCGGGTCCGCCCGAAACGGGCGGGGCCAGTCGCGGGTTTGCCCGAAACGCGAGCGGGGCCAGGGCGGTCAGCGGGCACCAAAGGGCCCGTCCGCCGCGAAAGGGTCGGGCCAATCAAGCCCTTTCCTTTCGGTTGGGCGACTTGACGGCGGTATCAGGGGAAAGATAGCCCAAAAGCCGGGCCGGGGTCAAGGGCAAAGATCGTCCCCGTTTCGTCCCGAGCCGAAACCGTCCTTGAGGCACATGCCCAAAAAAATAAAAATAGTAGTTTTTCGCGTTAAAATCAAGCTAAATCCGCAGTCCGTAATCGCCCCTTGACAAAAGTTGGCGGCGGAAAAAAATCCTCTACGCCTGAATTAACAATTTTTGAAGCGGATTCACATTTAGTCTACCCATTGGAGCATCAATGTTATCTAAATTGTCCTTGACAAAAGTTGGCGGCGGAAAAAAAACCTCTACGCCTGAATTAACAATTTTTGAAGCGGATTCACATTTAGTCTACCCATTGGAGCATCAATATTCTCTAAATTATCATTGCCTGCCTGGAAAGTTTTTGCCCCCTCCCTAAGCCAAAGGTCGTCCGGTAACACATAAAGGTCGAAATATGGTATAAATGGTATGTCCTTTGCCGGGACCCCGGGTTGGCCCCGCCAGGCGAAGCCACCGATTTGGCTTCTTCCCGGAGGGAGAAGTTTTTTTGGAGTAATTAATGCTTCTGACGTTAGTGTCATTTATAGTTTTACTGTTAATTTTGATCTTCGTCCATGAGCTTGGCCACTTTCTGGCGGCAAAGTTATTGGGCGTTAGGGTCGAAAAATTCTCTCTAGGTTTTCCGCCCAAGCTATATTCGCGCAAGATTGGCGAGACCGTGTACCAGATCTGTTGGCTGCCCCTGGGCGGATACGTTAGCCTGTTGGGGGAATTGCCCGGGGCCACGATATCCGAGGAAGACAAGAAGGTCTCGTTTAGCCATAAGCCGGTCTGGGTCAGGATCGCCATAAGCTTCGCCGGGCCTTTTTTTAATCTCGTCTTCGCCTTCCTGGCCCTGTGGCTCCTTATCGCCGTCGTTGGCTTTCATCATTTACCGCCCGTGGTCGGTCGATTGGTGCCCGATGGGCCGGCCCAGGTGGCCGGCCTTCAGCCCGGAGACTTGGTCTTGGCCATCGATGGGCAAGAGATTAAGTATTTTGACGAGATAACCGAGTTTCCGGAAAAAACCGGCGGCGCTCCCATGTCGCTTTCGATAAACCGCTCGGGCCAGACCTTAAGTCTGAAGCTGAACCCGGAGAGCAAGGAACGCCAGGACATTCTGGGATCCACCGAAAGGTACTGGTCTCTGGGCCTGATGCCCAGCTCCTCGCCACGGATCGGCCAAGTCCTGGATGGCCGACCGGCCCAGCTGGCCGGTATACGGGATGGGGATCTGGTGACGGCCATAGACGGCAAGCCCATAGACGACTGGTCCCAGATCGTTGAGACCGTCCAGGGCCCTGAGGAATCAAGGGCCACCGAAACGGGTACCCCAGTAAAGCCCATGATCTTTGAGGTTCTAAGGGATGGCCAAACGCTTTCCTTTACCGTAACCCCCAAGCTTGAGCCCAACCAGACCATCGAAGGCAAGACCCTATATACCGCCATGATCGGCGTGAACAACAAACCTGACGTGTTGGTCGAAAAGGTTGGAATATTTAGGGCCTTTGGGCACGGTTTCATTGAAAGCTGTGCAATAGTCAAGCTTACTTACATGACCTTGGCCAAGCTAATCCAAACCAAGATCTCTCCCAAGATTATGGGTGGCCCCATCCTCATAGCCGAAGCCGCCGGCAGCAAGATCCGGGAAGGCTTGGCCGACTTTATCGCCCTGATGGCCATGATTAGCGTGAATTTGGCCGTCATAAACCTAGTGCCCCTCCCGATCCTCGACGGCGGCCAAATTCTTTTCTTCCTCATCGAGGGCATACGGCGTAAGCCCCTGAGCCTAAGGTTTAAGGAAATTAGCCAAACGGTAGGCATCTTCGCCCTCTTGGCCCTGATGGTGCTGGTCTTCTATAACGACATCTCCCGCATCGTCACCCGTAAGGTGGGCCCACCGGCGGTAGTCCAGGAAACCGTCACGGACTGAGCCGTGCTGGTTCTCGCCTGGGACACCTCCACCGAAGCCACCCGCCTCGGCCTCTTTCGCGTCCAGCCCTCGGTCGCCCCCGGATCCACACAAGCGGGTGGATCCGCGCCAGCCCCCGGGCTGGCCCGCGGATCCTTGACAAGTCCAGAAGCCACTGACGCCTCGGTCGTCACGGAAACCCTCGAGACCAAAACCGGCGACGGCCGTGGTGGCCACTCGGCCACCCTCCCGCCGGCAATCGACTCCCTCTTAAAGCGCCACGCCCTTAAGCCCAGCGATCTGGATCTTTTGGCCGTTGGCCGCGGGCCCGGTAGTTTTACCGGCCTACGAACCGGCCTGGCCTTGGCCAAAGGCCTGGCCATGGGCGCCGGCCTTCCGGCTTTGGGCCTTTCCTCGCTTACCGTCCTGGCCGGCCAGGCCTCTCCCGCCCCCTCCCCGAACGGGCCCGGTTTGGTAGCTTCGGTAATCGACGCCCGTCACGGGGAAGTATTCTGCCGCCTCTTCCGCCCGCCCCATAGTGGTACCCCTTTGCCCGAGCCCCTCTCGGAGATACTGGTCCTAAAACCCGACCAAACCCCACTGGCCCTCAAAGCCCTGGACCCCGACAATTTGGGCATCCTTCTGGTCGGCCCGGCCGTCTCCCTCCTGCCACCCCCGCCCACAGGCTTGGCCATCGGTTCGACCTCCCCGCCGGATCCCGCCCTCCTGGCCGCCCAAGCCGCCTTCCGCCTGCTCCATAACCTGACCGACGACTGCCCCCTCACGCCCCTCTACGGCCGCTCTCCCGACATCTTCAAAAAATGGACGCCCCCAATCCGCCTGCCCGCCAATCGCCCTTAGCTAAGGTCGATTCAATACGCCCCCAACCCGCCTTCCAATCGCCCTTAACTAAGGTCGATTCAATACGCCATTGCGCCGACTGGCCACGACCAATCCCCAAAGCGCGAGCTAATCACGGCGAAATTCAAAACGCCTATCAGCTATGGCTAAAAACATAATTCCAGACTGGACATGACAAAACGCCGGTCTGGCTGCCGCAAAACAATATGGGCAACTAACTACGGCCAAACGTAAACCCGTTGAAATATCTGACTGGTCGTGGCGAAAGGCCAATACATAAAAGCCAGTCTGGCTACGCCAAACAATATAACTAAACAGGCTACGGATAAACGCAATAATGTAGACGGGGCAAGGCTAAAACCAAACGCTGGGTTGGTCTCTCCGATACGCCAAAGCGCTGACCAGTTACGGCGATACGCAATAGTCTAGACTGACTACGGCAAATCACCAACGGGGCAAGGCTAAAACCAAACGTTGGGTTGGTCTCTCCGATACGCCAAAGCGCAGACCAGTTACGGCGATACGCAATAGTATAGACTGACTACGGCAAATCACCAACGGGGCAAGGCTAAAACCAAACGCTGAGTTG
>JAIRNQ010000262.1 GCA_031257955.1 Deltaproteobacteria bacterium
CGGCGGCCACGAACAGGGCGTTCAATAGCACCAGCAGAAAGGCGGCCAGGATCATAAGGGCGGTATTCATGAAGGTATCCGGGAAAGGGGCCGGGCCCGGGCCCACCTGGGGCCTGGCCGCGGGTTTCGCTTAGGCGTTCGGGGCTGGGGCCAGAGCCCCGGGAAAAGGGGTTCGGTTAAACCATGGCGCCGCCAAGGTAATTTAATTAGAGCGTTAATTATGCGAAATGTCTAAAATTTACCCGTTTTGTCGGCACCGCCTACCTCTCCCGACCATTATATGATACAATTATTTAGTTTCAAAGGTACCTTTTCCGGGTGGCCAGGCCGCTTTAAGGGCCGCGCCCATTGGGCCCCCGGACAAGCGCACCCGGAAAAACGCCGCGGCGGGAAGGGCCGCCAAGCGGCCGCCCCTTCCCGGAAAGGGCGACCAGGGCGGCGGTCGGTGTCGCCTAGGCTGGTAAAGGCGTTTTTCGGCCACGATCGGACCGGCAACCGGTCTCGACCCAAGTTAACGCGCGGCCTTGTCCGCGGTAGGGGGATGGGTTGATGGATCAAGCGCTGATTAAAAAATTTTTTGACGGAAACATTGGCGACCCCTTCTCGGTGTTGGGCGCCAGGCCCACCCATCGAAACGGCCGCTCTGGCGTCCTTTTCAGGGTCTACCTGCCCACCGCCACCAAGGTGGAGGTACTCATTACCGAAGACATTTCACTCCCATTGGAGCCCCAGGGACCGCCAAGCGAACCCTCGGGGCATCTTTTTGAGGGCTTCTACGAGGGAGCTTACGAGTACGGACCATATATGATCCGGTCAGAGTATGGCCGGGGTTCTCAGCCCGTAGTCTTTTACGACGCCTACAGCTTCATGCCGGTTCTGGGCGAGCTGGACCTGTTTTTGTGGAACCAGGGTAACCACTATCGGATTTACCACAAACTCGGGGCCCATCCCATGGTCCATCAGGACGTGAAAGGGACGCATTTCGCCGTTTGGGCCCCGTCGGCCAAGAAGGTCTGCCTGGTTGGCGACAAAAACCAGTGGGACGGCCGGAGGCTGCCCATGCGGCCCAGGGGGGCCTCGGGGGTCTGGGAACTTTTCGCCCCCCATTTTGGCTCGGGCGATCTCTACAAGTTCGAGATAACCACCCAGGCCGGCGATCTTTTGATTAAGGCCGATCCCTTGGGTTTTGCCATGGAGATGCGGCCTAAGAACGCCTCCAAGGTCTACGATCTTAACAAATACACCTGGAACGATAGCAAATGGTTGTATGAACGCTCCAAAACTAATTTTCTCACTAGCCCCATGTCCATCTACGAGATGCATTTGGGTTCTTGGAAGAGACATAAAGACGGCACTTGGCTAACTTATAGAGAAATAGCTGACGAATTGGTTCCTTACCTCACGGAAATGGGCTTCAATTGGGTGGAAATGATGCCCATCAGCGAGTTCCCCTTTGACGCTTCCTGGGGTTACCAGGTGACCGGTTACTACGCGGTCACTTCCCGTTACGGGACGCCGGACGATTTTCGCTATCTGGTGGATCGCTGCCACCAGGCCGGGATAGGGGTTATCCTGGATTGGGTCCCGGCCCACTTTCCCCGGGACAGCTTCGCCCTGGAATACTTCGACGGGACCCACCTCTACGAGCACGCCGACCCCCGGCAGGGGGCCCACTCCGACTGGGGGACCTTGGTCTTTAACTACGGCCGCAACGAGGTCAAAAATTTCCTGGTGGCCAACGCCCTGTTCTTCGTCGACGAGTACCATATCGACGGCCTGAGGGTCGACGCCGTGGCTTCCATGATCTATCTCGACTACTCCCGCAAGGAGGGCGAGTGGATCCCCAACAAATACGGCGGGCGGGAAAATCTCGAGGCCATCGAGATGCTAAAAACCCTCAACACCAAACTCTACGAGCTTTTCCCCGGGACCATGACCATAGCCGAGGAGTCGACGGCTTTTCCGGCCGTCTCCCGCCCGGTCCATCTGGGCGGTTTGGGCTTCATGTTTAAGTGGAACATGGGCTGGATGCACGACATGCTCGACTTCATGAGCAAAGACCCCATCTATAGGCGCTATAACATGGAGCGCCTGACTTTCGCCTTGCTGTACGCCTTCCACGAAAACTTTTGCCTGCCCCTTTCCCATGACGAGGTGGTCTATGGCAAACGTTCCCTCTTCGACAAGATGCCCGGGGACTATTGGCGCAAGTGCGCCAACCTGAGGCTCCTTCTGGGCTACATGTTTGCCGAGCCCGGCAAGAAACTTCTGTTCATGGGCGGCGAGTTCGGGCAAATAAACGAGTGGGACCACGCCAGCCAGCTCTCCTGGGATCTCTTGGCCAGACCCCAACACCAAGGACTTAAGGCTTTTACCGCCGATCTGAACCGGCTTTACTCGTCCGAGCCGGCCCTATTCGAGTTGGACTATGACTGGCGGGGCTTTGAGTGGGTCGATTTTAGGGACTCCGACTCCACCGTGATTAGTTTCCTCAGAAGGGGACGGGATCCCGCCGAAACCATTCTCTTCGTCTTTAACTTTACCCCGGTGCCCCGCGATTTCTATCGCCTGGGGGTGCCCCAGGCCGGCTTTTGGAGCGAGCTTATCAATTCCGACTCCCGGGTTTACGGGGGGAGCGACGTCGGCTTGGGCGGCGGCCGCCATACCGACCCCATCCCCGCCCACGGCAAACCGCAAAGCCTGGAATTGACCCTGCCGCCGCTGGGATTTTTGGCCTTAAAGGTTCGCTAGGAAGCTTCGATGGGTCGGCAGGTAATTCAGTGTACGAGCGTTTACTTTAGCCCCACCGGGACCACCCGTCGGGTGGTAAAGGGTATCTCCCAGGGTCTGTCGATGCGCCCGAGGGATTACGACGTGACCTTGCCCCCGGCCAGGGACAGGGGGGTGAACCTTGAGCGCGACGAGCTCTTAATCCTCGCCTCCCCGGTCCACGGGGGCCGGTTGCCCCAACTGGCCAAGGATTTTTTTCTCCGTTTGGCCTCCGGTAAACGGCCGGTCGTGGCCGTGGTCGTTTACGGCAACCGCGAATACGGGGACGCCCTCCTGGAACTCTACGATCTGTGCGTGGGCAAGGGCTTCGAGGTGGTGGGGGCCGGGGCCTTCATCGGCGAGCACTCCTACTCCCACGTCATGGGCAAAAATCGGCCCGATCCGGCCGACGAGGAAAGGGCCCGCCGTTTTGGCCTGGCCGTGCGCCAGACCATGCTCACCGACAACACCCTTGGCGAAAAGCCCCTCCTGGCCAAAGGCCGGCGGCCTTACCGGGCCTACCTTACCAAGTTTTCTTTAGCCCTGGCCACCTCCAGGCGCTGCGCCAACTGCCTTTCCTGCGTCAGACACTGCCCGGTTGGCGCCTTCGAGGGAGGCGATCCCCGAAAAGTCAACCGGGACAAGTGCATTATGTGCGCCGCCTGCGTCAAATTATGCCCCGAGGGGGCAAAATTTATCGACGACGACGATTTCACCGACGACATGGCCGCCCTGGCCGCGGCCAACTTAGACCGCAAAGAACCCTCAGTTTTTTTGCCCTAAACTTGGCCCCGATCCCGCTCCGCGGGCTTATAATCCAATAACTTGGCCCGCCGCCCCAGCCCATTTTTTAGCTTAACAAAGGCGGAAAATTGGTGTATGATGTGTCTCGGCTGGTCGATGACCCCTAGAGGGCCGACCGCCTCTCTCGCGCCGTAAGCCCCTTTCCCCTTATCCGTTCTTTTCTTATTTTTCCCCTATATTTCCATCGCGTTTTGGGCACCACCAGCCGCTTTTTTTGGGACCCGCCTCCCGCCAAGGCCTTGGCCTTCGCGGTCCGGGCCCGGGCCTCTGGTGTGGCCGTCTGTCGCCACGTCCGAGCGTTCCCAGCCTCGGTCCTCCGCGACCGTTGACGGCCGCCTTCCGAAGCCCTACGCGATGGCCATAGACCGTCTGGCTGGGCCAAGGTTTCGGTAAGCGCCGGGGCAAGTAGGATGCCACCCGAGCCAACTAACCGACCAACCAATTGGTCAGCCAGCCAACCGGCTAGTCGGCCAGCCCACCGGCCGCCAGTCATCCGTTTAGCCTTGCCGGGGAGGCCGGCGCCCAGCCAGCCCCCAGCCCTTCCGGTGAAATCGCCTCAGGGTCAGGCAAACGAGCCGGCTAAACTTTTGGAATCGGAGAGCCATGGATTATTCGTTACTTATTAACAAAATTGATGAATTACTTATTATTTGGGATAATAAGTTAGTCGGGAACCTTTATAAGGATCTAAAATCAAAAGAGATCAATTTCCGCTACGACCACGACTGGATAAACGACGTCGGGGTGCCCATATCCCTATCGCTCCCCATCAAGGAGGGGGACTATAATACCCTTGAGACGGAGGCCTTTTTCGGAAACCTCATGCCCACCGACTCGGCCTTGCGCTCCCTGCGCGAGTACCATCGCCTCCCCGAGAACGATATCTTCACCTTGCTGACCCACTTTGGGAGAGATTGCCCCGGGGCTTTGATCATAACCAATCACAATTACAAGCTGGGACAAGACAATCGTGATTATACCGACATAACGGACTTAATCTATAAGGGATTTAGAAACGACGACTTTGGTCGCCTAACCCCTTTTATCCTCAAAAGCTCAGTGCCCAAACTGACCGAGGCGCAATACAAACTATCGTTGGTCTACTCCGACGGTAAGTTTTTGGTGCCGGGCTTTCTTTCTTTCGCCCCGACCACCCACGTGCTTAAATTTAGCCCCAAAGATTATAAAAACCTTTGCCTAAACGAAGCCTTTTGCTTGGAGATGGCCAAACACGTGAACTTGCCGGTCCCGGGTTTTGAGGTGCTTGATTTTAAAAACAACTTCGGCCTCCTGATCGAAAGGGTCGATAGGGCCGTGGACGGCGGTACCGTCCACCGCCGGCACCGAGAAAATTTTTATCAGGCTTTGGGCTACGGCCCGCAAGCCCGCTCCGATCCTAGCCTGCCCCGAACCCCCGGCCAATCCCGGGCCCCCGGCCTGGCCGGCCTTTCCGGGCTTCCCGGACTTTCCGGCCTTCCCGGCGTCCCCGGTTATCGGGACTGCTACAACCTCATTAGCGGCTATCGGGTTCGAGACCGCCAGCGGTCCATGGCCGACTTTCTCAAACTCACGGTATTTAACATTCTCATCGGGAACGGCCATCAAAGCGCCAAGGATTTTTCCGTCCTTTACCATCTGGATATGGCCAAGAAAAACGATTACTACCTAACCGTCTCGCCTTTTCACGATCTGAGCTCCTCTAGGGCCTACCAGCCCATCTCCTCGCCCCTGGGCATGCCCATCGGCCAGGCCGAATACTTCGAGGTTTTGGACGACCTCCAATACAAGCTCTTTCTTAGCGACGTGAACGCCTCGGTGGAAACGGTCACCGGCACCGTGACCTCCGTGGTCACCTCCCTTAAAGACTTTTTCGTGAGCCGCTCCAACGACCGCGAGTCCCCGTACCTCCGGGCCAACGTTTTTAACCGCCTCAAAAACATCTTCTGCGTCAATAGCCTCAAGCTCATAAACATCGTCTCCCGACTCCACAAAAACCTCGGTTAACGCCCGTTTTTGTCCCGCCGGACTCTCAAGCCCCCCCCAGTGGGGGCTTTATTGTTTCCGGCCGCGACCGGACGGCCCGCCCCATAAAAAAAACCTTAAGTCCGGGGCCAAACCCCGGAACTTAAGGCTATCGCGGTCGCCGGCTTTGGGGCGGCTAGCCCATCGGCTTGAGGAACTTGGCCTCTTCCCCCTAGATCGTCTTAGGCCAAACCCCGGAACTTAAGGCTATCGTGGTCGGCGGCTTTGGGGCAGCTACCCCATCAGCTTCAGGAACTTGGCCTCTTCCCCCTCGATCATCTTATAGGTGTGCTCGTCGGCGGGGAATTTTGACTCTTTCACCTCTTTCACATACTCTTTCATGGCGTTGGTAATGACTTCAGCCACGTTTGAGTATTTTTTGACGAACTTAGGCGTAAAGGCTTGGAACTGGCCGATCATGTCGCTGACGATCAGAAGCTGGCCGTCACAGGGAAGGCCGGCGCCGATTGAAAGGACCGGTATGGTCAGCGTTTTGGTGATGTAGGCCGTAACCTCCGGCGGGACGGCTTCGACCAGGAGCAATCTGGCCCCGGCCTTTTCTACGGCCACGGCGTCTTCCACCGTCAGCTTGGCCGCTTCGGCGGTTCGGCCTTGGGCCTTGTGGCCGCCCAATTGGCCGGAGGATTGGGGCGTGAGGCCGATGTGTCCGCAGACGACGATGCCGGCGTCGCTAATGGCTTTGACGCGATCGACTATCCGAACGCCGCCCTCCAATTTGATGGCGTCCACGTCGGCCTCTTTCAAAAAACGCCCGGCGTTATAGACGGCGTCCGAGTCGGAGGTCTGATAGCTCAGAAAGGGCATGTCGCCGACGACGAAGACGTCGGGGGCGCCCCGGCGGACGGCCTCGCTATGGCGAAGGCATTGGTCCATGGTGACCGGAACGGTGCCGTTGTAGCCGTAGACGCACATGCCCAATGAGTCCCCCACCAAAATCATGTCCAGGCCGGCCGCTTGGGCGAACTGGGCGGTGGGGAAGTCATAGGAGGTCAGCCAAGCGATTTTCTCGCCTTTCTCTTTCATCCGGTAAAGATCCAGTAACGATTTTCTGGGCATTAAATTCTCCTTTTGGCCGCGTCGCCCTCGGGGGACGCGAAAATAAGCGACTGGCGCGACTTAATGGTTAAACCCTTATGAACCAAACAAGCAGTCTATTCATCCTAAGATGCCTTGACAAGAATACATCTTTACATAAACCAAAACTTATATACGAGTGATATCACATACTTTTATAACTTAAGGGGGGATCGTTTTTTGTTTACGAATGTCGCTCACTCATCTGTGATATACTGATCCATGCCAGTTGTTATTCCTAGCGACGCCTGTCTGGGTGACTCAATTTCCGTCGCCGATCAAAGCGCCAAACACCCACCCAATTTTGGTGGGCGTTTACTACCGGCTAGGAATTAAACGCTAAATATGTATCCCCCAAACGAGTTTATGGGGTTTTTGACGGTCGATCAAGGTTAAAGCATGTCAATTTTCGCTTTTAGGGTTTTCGTGGCAGTCATCGAAAACTCAAGTTTCGTCAAAGCGGCGGACGTGGTCCACATCACGGCCTCGGCCGTCAGCCATTCCATCGCCAAATTGGAAGACGATTTGGGGCTGAGGCTCTTTACCCGGAACAGGCTTGGGGCCCAGCCCACCGCCGACGCCGAGAGCATTTATCCCCACGTCCTTTCGGTTTTGAATTCTTACGAGCGCTTGACGCAAGAAATATCGCAGCTGAAGGGACTGACCACCGGGACGGTCCGCATAGCGGTGTTTCATAGCGTCTGCATGAATTGGATTCCGGATATAGTCAAGACTTTCAAGGAATCCCACCCTCTCGTAGAAATCAACGTCAGCCAAGGCAACTATTATGACGTTCTAGGCTGGCTTTCATCGGGATATAGTGACTTAGGATTTATTTCCTTAACCCTTAACACTAAAGGACTCGACTGCGTCTCATTGTTTAGGGACCGCCTAGTTTGCGTGACCCCCAAAGATTACCGTCCGGCCAATAACTACTACATGACCATAGACGACATTCTAGCCAATAAAATTATTTGGCAGCAAAGCGGCGACGATTTGGAAGTCTTGGCCATGCTAAGCGGCAAAAGCCGGTCCATTCTCCATAACCGGCCAACCGTCCAGTATGACCACGCCATTATCGCCTTGGCCGAAGCCGGCTTGGGCATTGGCATACTGCCCGAACTGGTCCTCAAAGGCATTAGCCACAACGCGGCCGTTTTTCCGGTGGACCCACCCTGGTACCGAACCATCGCCGTGGCCACCCCCTCCGACCGGCCCCGTTCCCACGCGACCGTGGCCATGGAAGCCCATATCATAGACTACTGCGCCAAGCATTTTGGCGAGTTGCCCAAGGATTAACCCGCCCCTACCCCCCAAGGGAGGGTAGGGGACGGGTCCCCGGAAGCCCGGGCGGTTGACAGTCAGGCTCGAGCCGCGGGCCCGCCTTCGCCCGCGCCCGGGCGGTCACAACGTTTAGTTGGCTTTGTCCGCGGGAGTCGTGGCGCCTGGCCAAACCTTGGTATCGTCCACGACGTTTATGATCATGGGATCAAAGGTTAATTCTTTGCCCTCCTTTATCTGCTTCTCATAATCCCTCAGGATGATAAATGCCTGACGCGATAGGAAAAGTATGGCTATGATATTGATCCAAGCCATGCTTCCAACTCCAATATCGGCCATATCCCACAAAATTCCACCTTCAATCAGCACCCCGAGGAAGTTCGTTCCCAGGAACACAACCCTAAAGACCCAAATCATATAGGGTTTATTTTTAAACAGGTAGGAAATGTTACTTTCTGCCTGGTAGTAATAACCCATGATGGTGGTGAAGGCAAACAAGGCCACGCTAATCGACAATACCTTACCTGCCCAAGTCCCTGTAAGTACCGTATTCAGTCCATGTTGGACATAAAGGATCCCAAAATGGACATCGGGAATGTTGGCGACGATATTCGAGCCATCGGGCTTGACGACGTTGAAAGAGCCGGAAGTCAGAATTATCAGGGCCGAGGCCGTGCAGATAATCAGCGTGTCGGCGTAAACGGAAAGAATCTGGACCAAACCCTGGGTCGTCGGATGCTTGCACTCGGCCGGCGCGGCCAAGAGGGCCCCGGAGCCCATGCCGGCCTCATTGGAGTAAACGCCACGTTTAATGCCCCAGGCTATTGTGGCCCCCATGATACCGCTGTACATTTCCTCCATGCCAAAGGCCGAGCTGAAAATGAGTATGAAAACCTTCGGGACGTCTTCGATGCGCAGAACGCAGACGGCCCCGGTTATCAGGATATATACGAGGCACATGAAAGGGATCATGAATTCGGCGGTTTTGCCGATTCTCTTAATGCCGCCGCAGATGACCAGGGCAATGACGGCGCATATGACCACGGCGGTGACATACTCGTTTAGGTTAAAGGCCTCCCGGACGGAAGCCGTTATGGAATGCATCTGTACGCCGGGCATGAAGATGCCGGGGCCGACGAAAGTCGCGATAACGAAAAGCCAAGCCAGAGATTTTAGCTTTAGGCCTTTCTCGATGTAAAAGGCCGGGCCGCCCACGTATTCGCCGTCAAACCTTCTGGTCTTATAGGCTTGGCCCAAAACGGTCTCGACGAACGATGACCCGGCGCCGGCGAAAGTGATAAGCCACATCCAGAAAATGGCCCCCGGACCGCCGAAGTGCACGGCCGCGGCCACGCCGGCTATGTTGCCGATGCCGACCCTGGCGCCCACAGTGGTGGCGAAGGCCTGGAACGGCGAAATGCCGGAACTTGATCCTTGTCCGCTAATGGACAGTTTGATCATGTCTTTTAAGTATCTGATCTGTGGGAAGCCCATGCGCACGGAAAAATATAATCCCGCGCCAGTACAGAGTACAATCATTGGAGGGCTCCAAACCATCCCATTTATCCATCCAATGACTTTGGCCAATAATTCCATAATATTTTCTCCTTATTGATGTCGTGGACACGATACGAACCGCCACTATCATCATCAGGACTGAATAATAGCTACCAGTCGCCCTGACGTCCGAAGCCGCTCGGGCGGGGCAGTATGGCGAGATCTCACGCAACCGGGCCCCAGAAAGGGGCGGGGGGGTGAACCTTCGCTCGAACGGGTTAAAAGCCTCGGGCTCTCTGGCCAATCCTCTCGACCAGTCCTGGCCGACGAACCCGACCAGTCCTGGCCAATCCTGACCAAACGGTTACGCTCTCGGCGCTCCCGCCCTTTCCGGGTCATTGGATACGTACCTGGCGTTCCTGGCCAGACCGGTCAATGGATACGTTTGGCCGGAATAATCCCGGGCCGCGCCCGCACGGGGCGAATTTTTGGGTATACCAAAATTGTAAAGGTTATATTTGCGGATAAAAACGAATTGTTAAAAGGCCAAAGATGAACAAATTTCATTTTAAAACGCGACCTTAGCCCCGGGCTGGCTTCGGCGGCGCGCCAAATCCTGCGTAAATGTCAATTTGGCCTACACGACTCGCGTCGGTTAAACGTTATTATTGGGTTAGATAATATCGCCCTTAGACTAACCGGTAATGTTTCGGTTAAATATTTTTTTGGAGTATGGGCTGAATATTAAATATTCAGCCCATACTTTAGTCGCCCAGGTCACTTCCTTCCATCGGTCATCGCCTACCGAAGTATCGGAAACGGCCATTCAACCGGGCGACCAGCCCGCCCGGCAAAGCGCCTTATTCGGCGCTTGGTTTAGCGCCTGCTTTGGCGTCTGGCTTGGCGCCTTACTCGGCGGCTTTCTTGCCGGCCTCCATGTATCGCCCGGGCCGTAATCCCGGCCGGTCATCGCCTCCCGGCCATCGCAAAACGGCAATCTATACGGGCAACCGGCCCGCCTCGCGGTGCCTGGCTTGACGCTTTAGTTTGCGCCTTGCCCGGCGGTTTACTCGCGGCCCTGGCTTAGGGCCATTATTTCGCGCCCTTGGTTATTACTTGCCCTTTTTTCCGGCTTCAACCTGGGCCCAGGCGTAGTCGTCGGCGGCCCGGTAGGTCGAGATGCCCTTTTCCTTGGCCAGTTTGAAAACGTCTAAGGTGGTCTGGTAGATGCGGGAGATCTTCTCCTCCACCACCTTGATGTCGTATTTCTCGCCCATAGCCGCCTCGGTGGTGCTGTTGGCCACGCCGCCGGCGTTAACGATGAAGTCCGGTCCGTAGAGGATCCCCATTTTGTCGAGCGCGTCGCCGACCTCTGGGGATACCAACGGGTTGTTGGCGGCGCCGCAAACTATGGCGCACTTCAGGGTTTTGATGTTGTCCAGGTTCAACACCCCGCCCAGGGCGCAAGGGGCGAAGATGTCGCACTCGGAAGCGATGATACCGGGCTGGTCGGGCACGGCGGTCGCGCCCAGCTCTTTTACGGCTTGCTCGACGGCTTTCGCGTTGAGATCGAAAGCCTTCAGCTTTACGCCGTCCTTATGCAAAAGCTCGGCGGTGGCGTAGCCGACGCTGCCCAGCCCCATCATGGCCACGGTCTTGCCGGCCAGGGAATCGGAACCGTACTTCTCCTTGCAGCAGGCTTTCATGGCCAGGTGCAAGCCCTTGGCCGTGGTTGGCGAAGAACTGCCGGAGATTTCGACGGTGCTGGAGACGAAAGGCGTAACCTCCTTCACCAGGGAAAGGTCTTCCGAGGTAATGCCCACATCGGCGGCCGAGAAGTACTTTCCCTTCAGGCTGTCGACGAAGCGGCCATAGGCGTGAAAAAATTCACGCGACTTCAGGGCGTGCGACTCGGCCATGATGACGGCCTTGCCTCCGCCAAAGCCCAAGTGGGCGGCGGCGTTCTTCATGGTCATGGCCCTGGACAGTTTCAGGGCGTCGACCAGGGCGGCTTCCTCGCTCGGATAGTTCCAAAACCTGGTGCCTCCCAGCGCCGGGCCAAGAACCGTGCTGTGGACGGCGATGATGGCCTTCATGCCGGTGGCTTCGTCCTGGCCAAACATGACCAGCTCGTGGCCCATTTTCTTCATTTCCTTAAAAAGTTCCATTTGTTCTCTCCCAATTCCCGAAGTTCTCTTCGGGTGAATTTGTCTTGGCGCCCGGCCCCGCGAGCGCCAACCCTCTGGTAGAGGCGCGCCTCTTCGTGGGGAAACGCGCCAAACTTTTCGAAATCCAGGGATTTTTGAAAAGGGGAAACCGTCTTCGGTGGCGAATTGTATTTGGATGGTTTCAAAATACGCCTAAAAATAAATGAAGTAAAGCGAATTTTATCGATACCTAAGATGACCAACTTTCATCTTAATCCTTCTCCCGGCCCGAAACCCACCCCTTGGCGCTTGGCACCCCATCCACCAGTGCCTTTCTCTTCACCGACCCTGACGGGACGGCTAAACAATAATGCCCGCCCCGAAACCCATCCCTTGGCGCTTGGCACCCCATCCGCCAGTGCCTTTCTCTTCACCGACCCTGACGGGACGGCTAAACAATAATGCCCGCCCCGAAACCCACCCCTTGGCGCTTGGCACCCCATCCGCCAGTGCCTTTCTCTTCACCGACCCTGACGGGACGGCTAAACAATA
>JAIRNQ010000326.1 GCA_031257955.1 Deltaproteobacteria bacterium
CTCCTTGGTGATGATCCTGGGGGGACCCAAGGTCAGCTCGAAGCCCTCCCGGCGCATGGTTTCCACCAGAACGGCCAGCTGCAGCTCGCCCCGGGCCTCGACCTTAAAAACTTCGGTCGACTCGTCCTCTATCTTGGAAAGCCTGATGGAGACGTTAAAGAGGGCCTCCTTCTCCAGACGGGCGCGGATCTGCCTGGAGGTGACGCTCTGGCCTTCCTTGCCGGCCAAGGGCGAAGTGTTGGCCGAAAACTCCATGGTCAGCGTGGGCTCGTCTATCTCCACCCCGGGCAGGGCCTCGGGACTTACCGAGTCGGCCACCGTGTCGCCGATGAAGGCCTCGCCCAGGCCGACCAGGGCCACGATGTCGCCGCAATCGGCCGTCTCGGTCTCTTCCCGCTGGAGGCCCCGGTAAGCGAAAATGGCTTTAATCGGGACCCTCTGGGCGATTTGGCCGTTTTTTATCAGGGCCACCGTCTGCCCGTTGGCCAAGCGCCCGCGGCGCAGGGGCCCGATGGCCAGGCGACCCACGTATTCCGAGTAGTCCAGATTGGTCACCAAAAACTGGGCCGGGGCCTCGGGATCGCCGATCGGGGCCGGTATGTCCGAGATTATGGCCTCAAACAGGGGGCTTAGATCGCCGGGGCCCTGGGCCTCGGCCTCGGCCACCTCCCGGTAGGCCACGCCTTTCTTGGCGTTGGTGTAAAAAACCGGAAACCCCAGCTGGGCGTCGTCGGCGTCGAGATCGATGAAGAGCGAGTAGATCTCGTCCAAAACCTCCACGGGCCGGCGGTCGGGACGGTCCATTTTGTTGACGACGCAAATGACCGGGAGTTTTCTCTCCAAGGCCTTTTGCAAAACGAATCTGGTCTGGGGCAGCGGCCCCTCGGAGGAGTCGACCAACAAAAGCACCCCGTCGACCATGGTCAGGGTCCTTTCCACTTCCCCGCCGAAATCGGCGTGGCCGGGGGTGTCGACTATGTTGATTTTATGGCCGCCGTAGGTCACCGAGGTGTTCTTGGCCATTATGGTGATGCCTTTTTCCCGCTCCAGGTCCAAGTTGTCCATAATCCTTTCCCGGACGTTTTGATTGTCCCGGAAGAGGCCGGACTGCCAGAGCATGGCATCAACCAATGTAGTTTTTCCGTGATCGACGTGGGCGATAATGGCGACGTTGCGTATCTTTATTGTCATTTATACCAATATAAACGTTCTTGGGGGAAAAGGCCCAGCCCTTTCCCCAAATTCTTAACCCTTGCGCCCAAACTCCCGCCGGCCAAGCAAAACGGCTTGGCCCCTACCCCCGAGTTCCCTGGGCCGGTCTGGCCGAGCCAGGTTAAGCTAAGCTGAGCTTTCCCGCCGGACCCGTTGGGCCGGGCTCGCCGGGCCGGACCCGCCGGGACGAGCCTGCCAGTCGGGTCACTTAATCATGACGTCGAGGATCCTGGGCACGGCCAGATGCGGGGTTCCGGCCTCGTTAACCGCCACCACCGGCTGGCCGTCGCCGGTAATGCCCACCTGGGTCAGGCAGCCGCATTTCTTGCACCACCGATGCTCAAGCTTAACGATATTCCCGCTTTGGACATTATCCTCGGCCACCACCATCCAGGAGTGGGGTTTGCCGTCGATGCATGTGCTAATTTGTGGTTTCTGCATGGCCATGGGAAGGATCCTTGTGCTACTGTTGTATGGCCGCCGCCCCGGGCGAGCCTTTGACTGTAAGGGGCAAACAAACCCGCCGCCGGCGGGCCTTTCGGGTGGGCCCATTCAGGGACCTGCCCGGGTGGGCCGGAAAAGGCGAAAGCCGGTATGGGTCAGGAAAAGACCGGAAGCCAAAAATAATTAACGCCCATTATCATAACTAACCTAAACTATACTGTCAACTCCCGTAATAATCTTGCCGGATTTAACATAATGGCCAAGGCAACCCATGGCCTAGCTAGGCTGATGGAATATTTTAACCAATTTTAAAGTATTTTACCAGTTAATTAGCCCATTGACCAAAAAAAATTCGCCAAACTTATTTCTCTAAAATCAAACCTAAGTTCGCCTATTTTAGCTCCTTCCGAACAGTTGTTCCATAACTCGAAAAGAGCCGGCTCGAGTATAGTTTTTTATTTGCTATTGGCCATTCTTATCCCTATCAGTGTCCCAAAAATCCCCAAGCCCTCCCGGCGACCGCGCCGGCTGGGCCACCCTCCGGCCCGACCGGCCCCCCTCGCGAAAACCCCTCTCCGACCGTTGGGCGGCGAGGCCGGTTTGGGTTATAATCGGGATAAATCAGTCCCCGGGCGAGAGGGTGAAGCCATGGCCGACGGCCAGCCAACGGATTTGGGCAAGGGTTCGGCCGCGGCCGTCGTGACCGTCATAGGCGGCGGTTTGGCCGGCTGCGAGGCGGCGGCCATGGCGGCGACCGTGGCCGCCAAGGCCCCGGCGGAGGGGGGCTTGGCCGTCCGGCTCTTCGAGATGAAGCCGGAGTGTTTTTCGCCGGCCCATACCAGTCCCCATTTGGCCGAGCTGGTCTGTTCCAACTCCTTTCGCTCGGACGATCCCGACAGCGCCGTGGGGCTCCTGAAGGCCGAGATGAAGCTTCTGGGCTCGCTCACCATGGCCGCGGCCGACTCCTGCCGGGTCCCGGCCGGGGGGGCCCTGGCCGTGGACCGCGAGCGCTTTGGGGAAACGGTCGACCGCCTCATCGCCGAAAACCCCAGAATCGAGCTTATCCGGGCCAAGGCCGAAAGGCCCTTCGATCCGGCCCTGGCCAAAGACGGGCCGGTCGTCGTGGCCACCGGCCCCCTGGCCGGCCCGGAGACCACCGGGCCCCTGGCCGAACTGGCCGGGGGCGGGAACCTCCATTTTTACGACGCCCTGGCCCCCATCGTCACCCGGGACTCGCTGGATCCGGACAAATTCTTCGCCGCCGACCGCTACGCCCAGGGTCCGGGATCTTATCTGAACTGCCCCTTGAGCCAGGACGAGTTCGAGGCCTTCCTCGCGGCCCTTCTGGCCGCCGACCGGGTCAGGGCCAGGCCTTTCGAGGAGGAACGCTACTTCGAGGGCTGCCTTCCCATCGAGGTCATGGCCGCCCGGGGCCCCCGGACGCTGACCTTCGGGCCAATGAAACCGGTGGGCCTCGTAGACCCCCGGACCGGCCAAAGGCCGGCCGCCGTGGTCCAGCTGCGCCCCGAGAACTTGGCCGGGACCCACTACAACCTGGTCGGCTTTCAGACCAGGATGACCGTCGGGGCCCAGGAAGAGGTCTTTAGGCTCATCCCGGCCCTAAAGAAGGCCAAATTCGCCCGCCACGGGGCCATCCACCGAAACACTTACGTGGACGCGCCCAGGTTCCTGGACCCCTTCCAAGGGATCCCCGCCCTACCCGGCTTTTTTTTGGCCGGGCAGATTACCGGGGTCGAGGGCTATGTCGAGTCGGCCGCGCAAGGCCTCTGGGTCGGCCTAAACGCGGCCAGGACGGCCCTCGGGCGCCGGCCGGTACTCCCCCCAAGGGTATCGGCCCTAGGCTCGCTCCTGGCCCGTCTGGGACCGAATGACGGGCAAAAGCCATTTTGCCCCTCAAACGTGAATTTTGGCCTCTTCCCGCCGCCCAGCCCCAATCTTCCCAAGCGCCAATGGTCCTTGGAGCGCCTGGAGCGGGCCCGGAGTTGTTGGGAACCCTTTCTGAAGGAAATCGACCATGCCCCTGCCCCCCGCCCCTAACCCCCTTTCCGCCTCCCCGGCGGTCGAAAGGCCGACCGCCCAAAGGACCCTTTGGCCGACCCTTTTAATGACCCTCTTGGCGGCCATTTTGGCCGCCCCGTTAGCCGGCCTCTTGGCCGGCGGCTGCGCCTCGGCCCCGACCCCCCGCCTGGCCCGGGACATAACCCTGGGCGACTTCCGGGGCGAGGGATCGGACGAGCTTAGGCGCGCCCTCTCCCCAGCCGCGACCGGCGGAAGCGGGGCCCGGCTGGCCCTCTCGGCCACCACCGCTTTCGACTATTCCAGCCGTCCCGGCCTGGAAACGGCGACCGTTACCAACCTTAGCCACTCGCGCTGGCCGGAGGGCCTGGAGGGTTGGGACCAAGTGCCCAAGCCGGAACCCAAGTACCGCACTTCCGAGTATCCGCTGACCCTAATCGAGGCCAGCCTTTCGGCCGACTGGACCTTAACCGATCCCCAAAACCCCTCGGCCGTTGCCCAATCGGGGACGACCCGGGTGGCCCTCAAGCAAAGCGGCGGGGGCTTTCCCGAAAGCCAGGGCCAAGGGAGGCCAGCCGCCACGGATCGCCAAGCGGCCCTAAACCTTCTGGCCGAATCGCTGGCCGACCAAATCGTCCTTCTGATTGGCCCCGACTACGCCGCTTCCAGCCTGGCCCCGGGCAAGGACGCCCTCTCCAAGCAAGCCTTGAAACTGGCAACCGATGGCGACTGGGACGGGGCGGCCGCCATTTGGCTCGAGATACTGACCCTCAACCCGGAATACGGCCCGGCCCTCTTTAACCTGGGCCTCCACCACGAACGCCGGGGCGATCTGGACAAGGCCTGGGCCTTCTACCGCCTGGCTTTCTTGAGCGTCCAGACCTACCCCTACCGTTTGGCCCTGACCCGAACCGCCGACGCCCTGGAAAAACTCGGCCGCCTGCCCCAGGCCGCCCCGCCCCGGCCCTTCTGACCTCCCCGCCTCCCGCCGGGCCCCGCGCGGCGGGAGGCGGGAGACTGGGCCCCTGACCGGGCCCAAACAATCCCCAAACAGTCCCCAGATTTGCCTCTAGGCCCTCCGCCAATTCGCCCCTTTGGGCTGCTTGATTTTCGAAGGCGTCCTCGCGGAAGCCCCGGCGGCCAGTATTAGGGCGCAAAGACTCGCGACCGCCGAGTCGCTTACCCTACTTTAACCCCCGCTTAACTCACCCTCTGTACCCTTCGGCATCTTTTGGGTTTGATAGGCCGCAACTTTTAAGGTAGTATCGATTCTCGGCGGCCGGGGCGCCGACCGCTTCCGGCCGGGACCGTCCCGCCGGATCGCCCGAGGGCCCCTTGGCCCTTGGCCCTTGGCGATTGGCCTTTGGCCTCAGTCGGTTTTTCGCCGGCCGCGCCCTTTCGCGGCCAATATTGCCCGCCCCGGCGGGCGCTTTGATTTGGGGATTGTTTAATGTCGGTTAATTTCGTCCGTATCGTTGCCACCGAACTTGGTATACCGGAGGCCCAGGTGACGGCCACCGTGGATTTGTTGGATCAGGGGGGCACGGTCCCCTTCATCGCCCGTTACCGCAAAGAAAGGACCGGCGGGCTGGACGAGGTTCAGGTCATAGCCGTGCGAGACCGGATGAAATCCTTGGCCGAACTCAACGAGCGATTGGAGGCCATCCTAAAATCCTTAACGGAAAGGGAACTTCTGACCGAGGAGTTGGAAGCCAAGCTCCGCTCCGCCGAAACCATGGCCAAGCTTGAGGATCTCTACTTGCCCTTTAGGCCCAAGAAAAGAACCCGGGCCATGATCGCCAAGGAAAAGGGCCTCGAGCCCCTGGCCTTGGCCCTAATGGACCAGTCGCCGGGACTGGATCCTTTGGGCGAAGCCCTAAAAGCCCTGGAGGCCGGGGCCCAAGTCGAGTCGCCCGAGGAAGCCTTGTCCGGGGCCAGGGACATCGCCGCCGAGTGGATCTCCGAGGACGAGACGGCCAGATCCAAGCTGCGGAACCTCTTCGCCAAGAAAGCCACGGTCACTTGCCGGGTTAAAGCCGACCAGGAGGAGAAAGCCCAAAAATACCGGGACTACTTTGATTTCTCGGAAAACGTCGCCTCCATCCCCTCCCACCGATACTTGGCCATCAGAAGGGCCGAGGCCGCCGGGCACGTAATCGTCCAGATCCAGCCCGAAGCCGAGGAGGCCCTGTCCATCCTGAGGGAGCTTTTCATTAAAAACTCTTCCCCCGCCGCCGCCGAGATCGAAAAGGCCTTGTCCGACGCCTACAAGCGCCTGATCTGCCTTTCGATGGAAACGGAGATTCGCCTCGCGGCCAAACGCCGGGCCGATCTTGAGGCCATCGGCTATTTTTCCAAAAACCTCCGGGATCTTTTGATGGCCCCGCCCCTCAAGAATCTGGCCGTGTTGGCCATCGACCCGGGCTTTAAGACCGGCTGCAAGATGGCCGCCCTCTCGGCCGACGGGAACCTCTTGGCCCACGCCACCGTCCAGCCCCACCACTCGGACGGCGAAAGGGACCGGGCCGCCGCCGCGATCTTGGATCTGATAAAAAAACATTCCATCGGCGTGGTGGCCGTAGGCAACGGGACTGCCGGCCGGGAGACCTACCAGTTCGTAAAATCCATTCCCAAACTTCCGCCCAACCTCCCGGTGGTCATGGCCAACGAAAGCGGGGCCTCGATCTACTCGGCCTCGGAAGTGGCCCGGGAGGAGTTCCCGGATCTGGATCTTACCGTCCGGGGGGCCATATCCATTGGCCGCCGGCTCATCGATCCCCTGGCCGAGCTGGTTAAAATCGATCCCAAGTCCATCGGCGTCGGCCAGTACCAGTATGACGTGGATCAGGCCGCCCTAAAAAACGGCCTCGACGACGCGGTCATAAGCTGCGTCAACAGCGTCGGGGTCGAGGCCAACACGGCCTCGGTCAAGCTTTTGGGCTACGTCTCCGGCTTGGGCCCGACCTTGGCCAAGAACCTGGTTAAATACCGCCAGGAGTCCGGACCCTTCAAAAACCGTTCCCAGTTCCTGAAGGTGCCCCGCCTGGGCCCCAAGGCCTTCGAGCTCTGCGCCGGCTTCCTCCGCCTGGCTTCGGGCGACAACCCCCTGGACCGCAGCGCCGTCCACCCCGAGTCCTACCCGGTGGTGGAAAAAATGGCCGCGGATCTGGGCGTCCCGGTCCTCACCCTCATAGAGGAACCAAAATTGCGGGCCAAAATCAAACCCCATGACTACGTGACCGACACCGTGGGCCTGCCGACCGTCAACGACATCCTGGCCGAACTGGAAAAGCCCGGGCGCGATCCCCGCGAGCCTTGGGATCCCTACGAATACGCCGACGGCGTCAGCGAAATCACCGACCTGGCCGTTGGCCAGTCCCTAACCGGCGTGGTCACCAACCTCACCGCTTTCGGGGCCTTCGTCGACATAGGCGTCCACGTCAACGGCCTGGTCCACATAAGCCAAGTCACCGACGGCTACGTCAAAAATATCTCCGATTACCTAAAAATCGGCCAGAAGGTCACCGTCTGGGTT
>JAIRNQ010000334.1 GCA_031257955.1 Deltaproteobacteria bacterium
AGTTGATGGAGACGAGGAGCGTGCAAGGGACATTGGCTTTGTTGACCATCGAACGGCCCTCAAAAGGCGCGAGGTACAAAGAATCGCTCTCCTTGACCGTCACCTCCTGGTCTTTGGTTTTGATGGTCATTTCGCCGCTGAGGACGTAATAAACCTTTTCCGTGGGGGACTGTTCGTAGTCCCACTCGGCCCCGCCCCCGGGCAGAAAATGAGTCATGCCCACCCAGAATTTGGTTAGGCCCGACTCTTCGGCCCCTTGTAGCCTTAGGGAGATAGCCCCGAAATGGACCGGTGGGTCGTAGGGCTTGACCTCGGAAAGGTGTCTGACTTTCATACTGTCACTCCTTATAAGTGGTGATGGACTTCGCCGGCGGCGGCCTTCTAATCTAAACCCATGGCCACTTTCCAATGACCATCGGACACGTTTGTTTTGAGTGCCTTATATATAGACTCTCTTGGATTGGTTCTTGGTTCCTGTCTTTGGAAAGTTGCCTTTCAAAAACTGTACCACATGCCATCGGACGGACCTGGAGCTTCGGAATATGGGGACTAAGGTCGTGAATTTTAACAAAAAGGTTGTTTTAGACCTAAGCTAGGCCAGAGGAGACGGGAAACGGTTTGACCGCTTGGCTGTCTCCATTTGTCCGAAAACAATACAGTGGCTACGCCCGAAATTTGTTTTCGTCTTAAAATAAAACGACCATAGGCCGATTATCGGTATTTTAGGGTGGCTCGATTTTTGCTATATACAGACGTTAACGGCAAAGCCATATTTGTTCCACGCGGTACGCCCGCGGCTTCGCCGCCGCGGGTGATTATAATGGGACTTTTATGGCCAAGCCGCTTTCGTTCCCCGAACCTAGCCCGTGGTTTTGAAGCCGGCGGTCTCGCCGGCGGCTTTGAGGCCTCGGGTAAATTTGGTGGGGCGTTTAAGGCTTAACCGCGCTCCTGGCGAATTTGCCCGGGCCGTTGCGCCCTAGGGTGAAAGGCCCAAGGGTGAATTGGACCCGCGGCCGAGTGGGCCACGGGTTAATGGACCCGGGGCCGAGTGGGTCCTCGGGTGAGTGGGGCCGCACGGGTAAGGCTTAAGCGCTTTGGATTTGGATGAAGGGGCCTTCGCTTCGATGGAGGCTAGAATTGGAGTGTGTATGTTTAGCCCTATAAAAACGCTTATGGGCGTTATCGCCGCCCCCGTTTTCAGCCCGGCGCTCGCCTTTAGAAATATAACCGCCGCCATCAAGTCCAAGGCCGCCCTGTTTAGCTTGGCTAGGGTGTTTAGGATGACGGCCAACAGATATCCCAAGTATCAAGAACTTTTGGCCAGCGTGGACTTTACCGTTCAGCTAAAAATCCGCGACGGCTCTTACGGCCGGTGGTACAAATTCGTTGGGGGTCGGGTCGAGACCGGGACCAACCTGCTGCTTCACCCCGAAGTGAACATGACCTTCGAGAGCCCGCTGGACATGGCCAACACCTTGGATCCTTTTCGGGACCGCCTAACCGTCATATCGGCCCTGAAGACCGCCCGGACCTTGGCCATTGGTGAAGAGAAATACATCGTCCAGTTCGTCAGGATCTTAAACGGGGCCATGGATAGTTGGATCGAATACGGTACCCCCATGCCCGACGGGACGACCAGATACACCAGCAACTCCAACGGGGGCCCGCTTTTCGTCTATGTCAAAGACGACAAGATCATCCGGATCACCCCGATGGAACTGGGCGACGACGACCCCGACCCCTGGACCATTGAGGCTAGGGGACGCAAGTTAACCCCGCCGAAAAAAACCACGGTCAACCCCTTCGCCGCCTGTATCAAATCGACAATTTATTCCAAAGATCGTCTGCTGTACCCAATGAAACGGGTGGACTTCGATCCCAAAGGCGAGCGCAATCCCCAAAACCGCGGAAAGTCAGGCTATGAACGAATTTCCTGGGACGAGGCCATAGACATAGTTTCCGGGGAGATCTTGCGAGTCAAGCAGGAGCACGGTCCCGGGGCCATCATGAACGGCTCGGGCTCGCACCATTTATGGGGCAATCTCGGCTACTGGCTCTCGGCCCGAAGGCGTTTCTTTAACATCATCGGGACCACCTACATCGACCATAACCCCGACAGCTGGGAGGGTTGGTACTGGGGGGCGGTCCACCACTGGGGCAAGACCATGCGCCTGGGCGGATCCGATCAGTTCTCCACCGTCGAGGACGCCTTGAAGCATACCGACATGATCGTCTTTTGGTCGAGCGATCCGGAGTGTACCAGCGGCGTTTATGGGGCCCAGGAGGGTACCATCAGGCGCTTATGGGCCAAGGAGATTGGAATCAAGTTCGTTCACATCGATCCCTTCTACAACCACACCGCCGGCATGCTGGGCGGCAAGTGGTTTGCCCCCCGACCGGGCACGGAAGCGGCCCTGGCTCATGCCATAGCTTACGTGTGGATCACCGAAGGCTTATACGATAAGGAGTTTGTGGCCAACCGAACCGTTGGTTTCGATGAGTGGAAGGCTTACGTGCTGGGCGAGGAAGACGGCGTCCCCAAGACCCCGGAGTGGCAAGAGGCCGAATCGACCATCCCGGCCCGGGAAGTACGGGCCCTGGCCCGCTACTGGGGCACCCACCCGACCTATCTGGGGGCCGGCGGCATCCCGGGCTTCGGCTCGGCCTGTCGGGCGGCCACCGGCGTCGAGTGGGCCAGATCCATGGTGTATTTGATCGCCATGCAGGGCATAGGCAAACCCGGCGTGAACATGGGCAACCTTCAGAAAGGCGCGCCCATCGACAGCCGATTTTTCTTCCCCGGCTACGCCGAAGGGGGCCTCTCCGGCGATCTGGCCGGGACGGCCTTGGCCGTCAACATGTATCAGCGCATGCCCCAGGTCTTGACCATGAACACCGTGGCCCAGCAAGTCCCCAGGCTGCTGATTCCCGAGGCCATCATGAACGGCGAGGCGGTGGGCTGGACCAACGATTCGGCCACCATTGAAGGCCAGTTCCGGCCCAAGCCCTATCCCATGCCCGGTTACTCTAAAGTCAAGCTGTATTATAAGTACGGCGGCTCCCACTTTGGGACCATGACCGAGACCAACCGCTACGCCCGCATGTATAAAACCCCGGATCTCGAGTTCGTGGTTAACCAATCCATTTGGTTTGAGGGCGAGGCCAAGTTCGCCGACGTCATCCTCCCGGCCTGCACGAATTTTGAGCGCTTTGACATCGGCGAGTTCGCCAACTGCGGCGGTTACATCGGCTTCGCCCACAGCCAGGTCAACCACCGGGTCATTACCATGCAGCATAAATGCATCGAGCCCTTGGGGGAATCCAAAAGCGACATCGAGATCTTCTCCCTCTTGGCCGAACGGCTCAATCTGGGCGCTTATTTTTCCGAGTCCTCCTCCGAGCTGGATTGGTGCCGGCGGCTCTTTGAGGCCACCGACATGACCAACTATATTTCCTGGAACCAGTTTCTCAAGAAGGGCTATTTCGTGGTTCCCCCGACCAAGCCCGAAACCCGCGATCCCGTCTCTTGGCGCTGGTTTTATGAGGGCCGCCGTAACGATCTTCCGGAAAACGATCCCCTGCCTTCCGACGAGAGCGGCGGCTTCAAAACCGGCCTCCAGACTCAGAGCGGGAAGATCGAGTTCGTCAGCTCCAGCCTGAAACGCTTTGATCCCCACGATCCCGAACGGCCCGTGATGAGCCGCTACATCCACTCCTGGGAAGGCCACCACTCGGAGCTTTACCAAAAATATCCCTTGCAGCTAATCTCCCCCCACAACCGCTACAGCTTCCACACCATGGCTGACGGCAAAGACAGCCACACCTGCGACGTGGACGAACACCGCCAGCTCGTGGATGGCTGGTACTACTGGGTGGTCCGCCTAAACCCGGCCGACGCCGCGCCCAGGGGTATTTCCGAAGGCGACTTGGTTGAGCTCTATAACGATCGCGGCTCGGTCATATGCGTTACCCGCCTAACCGAGCGGGTCCCCAAGGGCACCGTCCATTCTTATGAGTCCTCGGCCGTATACGACCCCATTGGCGAGCCCGGCGAGAGCCCGGACCGGGGCGGCTGCGTCAACATCCTTACGCCATCACGGCCCATCGTCAAGCGCAGCCACTCGATCGCCTGTAATTCTTGCTTAATCGAGATCCGCCCGTGGAAAACTTCAATAACGCCCGATCGGACGACACAAGCCCTATAACGCCCCCACGGCCAAGTCCTCCCGGTCGCGACCCGCCCGGGAGGCCTTTACCGAAAGGCCCAAACCGTCCCCGCGGGCGACTTAGACAAGGTTTAACATCATGAGCAAATGGAACATAGTCATAGACGTGGAGCGCTGCACCTACTGCAACAACTGCTTCCTGACCGTCAAAGACGAATACTGCGACAACGAGTTTCCCGGCTATAGCTTGCCGCAACCCTGGCACGGCCACCGCTGGATCGACATAAAAAAACGTGAGAGGGGCTCAGGTTCCTTAATCGACGTGGCTTATCTGCCTACCACCTGCAATCAATGCGACAACGCTCCCTGCGTGGCCAAAGGCGGGGGGGCGGTCGTCAAACGCCCGGACGGCATAGTTCTAATCGATCCCACGCTGGCCAAGGGGAAAAAGGAGATCGTCGACACTTGCCCTTACGGCCATATCTGGTGGAACCCCGAGTACGAAGTGCCCCAAAAATGGTCCTGGGACGCACACCTTTTAGACAACGGTTGGAAAAATCCCCGCCCGGTAACCGCTTGCGGCTCTTACGCCTTTAAGGCCTTCAAATTAACCGACGAGAAAATGGCCGAGAAGGTCCGCGAGGAAAAACTGGAGGTCCTAAAGCCGCAACTAAACACCAAACCCCGCCTCTACTACAAAAACCTCTACCGCTTCTCCCGGGAACACTTGGCCGGATCCGTCGCCTATCACCTATCCGACGGTCGGGAGGAATGCGCCGAAGGGGCCGAGGTTAAACTGCTCGACCAAGATTCTCTCGTCTCTAGCCAAACCACGGACATCTTTGGCGATTTCAAGTTTGACGATCTCCCCGCCAATTCCGGCCCCTATAACCTGGAGATCAACTTCCGCGACAAAACCCTGACGGAAGTGATTAAGCTGGGCCTTAGCGAGAATATCGGCGTAAGGTTCATCGATTAAACCACCTCCCCGCGGCGTCTTTCCCCCCAGAAGCGCCAACGATTGTGCCCATTCCAGCCACCGACTAACTCCCCGGTACCGGGCACTAACCTGCCCGGTACCGGAGGCTTCGCCCCGAAAGCCGCCCCAATTCTGGCCGCTATGGCCAACTATTATTTAGCCGCCCTCCCCTTCCCGCCCGGAGCGAAGCCCGCCGGCCTTCGTTCCGCGGGCCTTATCGACCTTGACAAAATCGCCCCACCCGTGCAAAATAATGACTAAGCCCTGGACATAGCTATCAAGAATATTCATGATTGTTGAGGCCTCGGCCTAGCCGCCCTTTGGCTTTGGGACATGGCCCTATTAGCGCTTATTTATTGCCATTAAGCCCTTTAAAATTCCCTTCGGGACCAGAGCCCTCCCACCGGATGGCTAAACAGTTTTTTAGACATGGTCCCTCGTAATTATCTAAGGGTCTCCCAAAGACGCCTTTTGTTTTTTGACGGCCCTCGGGGTTATTGAAGGCCCTTTGGGGCCTTGTTTGGTATTGACATGCTCGATTCGTATGGACGAACCATCGATTACGTCAGGTTGTCGATCACCGGTCGGTGTAACCTGCGTTGCGTCTATTGTTACGGGACTGAGGGGCCGCCGCCCGTATCGGGCATGGACTTTGGGGATATTTCGCGGCTGGGCCGGGTCATGGCCAGTCTGGGGATAAGAAAATTTAAGATTACCGGCGGCGAACCCACTTTGAGGCCCGATTTGCCGGAAATCGTCAGGGAATTGAAGGGACTGCCCGGGGTCGATAACGTCACTCTGACCACCAACGGCATCCTTCTGGAGAAACTGGCCGAGCCTTTGGCCGCGGCCGGCCTCGACTCGATTAACGTCAGTTTGGATTCGCTGGACCCGGCCAAGTACCATTATTACAGCGGATCAGACGTTTTGGGCCAAGTCCTTAAGGGTATCGAGGCGGCCTATGGGTCGCGCCTTCCTTCGTTAAAGGTTAATTGCGTGCCCCAGGCCCAGACCGGGCAAGAGGATCTCTTGGCCCTGGCCGAGATCGCCAAGGATCGCGACATTCACGTCCGCTTCATCGAGCTCATGCCCATTGGTCCCGGCGCCGGCCTAGACCAGCCCATAACCAACGAAGGCTTACGCGAGCTATTGGAATCGCGGCTGGGCAAGCTCACCCCGACCGATTGGTCTTTCGGCAACGGACCGGCCACTTATTTTCGGGTACAGGGCTTTAAGGGCCTAATAGGCTTCATTAGCGCCATGGGTTCCTGTTTCTGCGCCAGCTGCAACCGGATTAGGGTAACGCCTGACGGATACCTTAAGACCTGCCTGCACATGGATAAGGGCCTCCCCTTGCCCCTTAAGGACGAGGAAGCTTTGAGGGAGACCATCTTGAAGGCGGTGGCCAGTAAACCCAAAAGCCACCTCTTCGGCCAGCAATCGGGCCAAGCCGACACCAGAACCATGAGCCTCATAGGCGGCTAAACTTTTGGCGCCCAACCAAAGCTGGCTTGGCCCAAGCCGGCCAAGATACAACTCGAAAGGATTGAAGATTTGGAATCGGACAAGAAAGACCCAGGGATAGACGAAGGCGGGGCAACCCCGGCCGACCCGACCAATTTGGCCGGGACGGTGGTGGCCGTCTGCTTAAGCGTGGCCAAGGGCACGGGCAAGGTTCCGGTGGAGGAAGGCAAGCTTATCCCCGACTTTGGGCTCGAGGGCGACGCCCACGCCGGCAAGTGGCACCGGCAAGTCAGCCTCCTTGATTACGGCAAAGTACTGGACTTTAATGAAAAAGGGGCCAAAGTCACCCACGGCGATTTTGGGGAAAATATTTTGCTCACCGGGCTGGATCTAAAATCCCTCCCCGTGGGCACGAGGCTTAAGGTAGGCCCGGCCACCCTGGAAGTCACCCAAATCGGCAAGGAGTGCCATAGCCATTGCCAGATTTTTCATCGGGTCGGCGACTGCATTATGCCCAGGGAAGGCATCTTCGCCAAGGTCCTCTCCGGTGGGGAGATCAAGGCCGGGGATCGGGCCCAAATCCTGACTGGCTAATCTGCCTGGCCGACTAGTCTGCCTGGGAGACTTGGCAGTCCGGCTAACTTAGCCCGGCTGGCTTCCGCCGGGTGAGATTTTCGAGTCGCGCCTAAGGCGTTACTTTAGTTTCACGGCTTAAGGGCCCATGAGCGGACACCGTCTTCCCATGAGCCAATTTTGCTGAAAAGCTAGCATTGTGAAGTTAAATTCACGGTGGTAGCTTTTTATTTTTGTGGGTTTTCGGGTTGGCAAATGGTAGTTTTATTCAGCCAAATATTAGGTTAACCTTATCTATTACATTAAATAAACTTCACGGTTGCTAAAGCTTTTTAAACAATCGGAACCGACTTGGTTTATTCGCTTCGATTTATTTCAGATTCTATCCATATTTCCTGCGCATTTTATTTCTCACCATATGAATAAGCTTTTGGGCCGTGGTGGCGCCCCGGTCGGCTTCACGCCGTGAACTTTACTTCACGCATATAAGGCTTTGGAGGCAAGGTCAAGAATTGGGCTTGATTTACGCGGGGTTGGCCGTAAGGGTGACTAAAACGGGTCCCCGGGGGGACCTTGGGCAGCCCTTGGGGGGTCATCGGGGGGGCCAAAAACGTGAAGCGTACTTCACGAAAAGGCTCAGAGGGGAGGTAGTTAATCACGTAATGTAGGGTTTTTATTTATGAAATGCTCTTGGCATAGACCTTGCTATATCCGTGTTCGGAATTTGAACAGGAGGTCGATCATGAACGTCAGGGCTTACCAAGAATTGAACCTACGCCAGGGTGCCAGCGAATCAGAGATAAAGGCGGCTTTCAGAAAGCTGGCCAAGACCCACCACCCCGACACCGGGGCGGGCGGCGCCGCCAACGTGGCCAAATTCAGGAGCGCTTACCAAGCTTACAGCGAGCTTATGGGCTACAAGGTCAAGGCCGACGGGAAGGCCCGCCAGAGGGGCCCCGAGGCCCAGGCGACCGAAGCCAAAGCGGCGCCCGTTTCGCCCACGCCCTTTAGGTTTGAGGGCCAGAGAAAACTCGGCCTGGACGTTTACCTGGACATCGCCCTGGTGAGGCCCGAAAGCCTCGGTTTTACCATCGTCCTCCCCTTCACCGCCCATGAGGCCTGCCCCCGCTGTCTGGGCCAAGGCCAGACCCTGGGCCGCCTGAGCCCCGGCGGGGACGTCTATCGCCCCCAAAGCTGCCCCAAGTGCCAAGGCCGGGGTTCGGTTGGCCGGAACGAGTTTTTAACCGTCAACGTTACCGAAGAGATGGCCCAAAGGGGCAAATTTAGACTGCGCGGAGTTGGCGGATACCTGCCCAAGCAAGCCAAGAGAGGCGATTTGATAGTTAGCCTTAGGTGGGTCGATAGCCTGCCGGTCGATAATTGAGACCTTCCGCGCCGGGGACTTCGCGACTTCCCGGATCGAACCGACAACCCACTAACTAAGGAGGCGCTTATGGTTTGATTCGGCCCCAGGGCCCAAGAAACGGCCTCTCCCGAAAAGGGGATTCCAAGACTTGGCTCAGGGCCAAGCCCATGACAAAAAAAAGGTTCACCGACCATCGGGGGGTAAAACGGCCCCCCGATTTTTTTTGGACGGCTGGCCCCACCGGTGGCCAGATTGTGGTGGGTCAGATTTTAAATCGCGGCCGGCCCCGCGCCGACCGGCCGCGGCGGAGGAAACCGTGGAAGGGGTCGGTGGTGGGGGCGGTTGGGAGGGTCGATGGGGGAGAGGTGAATTGGAAATTGGGACAATAGGTAGTAAGTATTGGCATGTATGGTGTTTGTTCGCGGCTGGGGAAGTCGTTAGTGGGAAAAGAATCGATCGGGCCGGGCCCGAATTAATTAACGATGATAATTGGACGGTATCCAGGCTGTGCTAGACACTAGCCCTTGTTTTATCGGAACACTCCCATTTTTTTAGTCATGATCGGTAGCGAATCTGAATAATCCGCAATAAAGTGGAACAAATTAAATTATTTAATCGACTGTAAACTTTTTCTAGCCTTCTGATTCAAAACGTGCTAATATCGCTTCGAATGCCGTTTTGGCCGGGCTTAATCGCTTGCGGAGCCAAAAAATAGGACGGCTAGTCAGCCCTTTGAAAGCCATTTATTCGGTTTTTGGTTGCCAACTGGCTTCGCGGCTGATTATCTTGTCAATTAATAGCCCTGATCACACTAAGTTGCGACAGGCTCAAAAAGATTTGCGTTTTTGGGCCGTAAGGGTTATCATGACAACTTCAAAGGATTTTTCCGCATGAATCGTTTCCCCGCCAGGTCAGTTTTGATCCTGACGGCCTTGGCCTTGGGTCTGACCGCCGCTTTTGTGGCCTGCCGAACCCTTGACGGCACCGGGGGAAACGCGGTTCCGGAATTCCTGAGCGCCCCTAGCTATCTGGGCCAACCGGGCCAATCCAAAACGGAGTACAATCTCCCCCGGGTGGTCACCTTATGCGGGGAAACCGTCCCGACTGACCGCCCTTCGGTCCATGACAGGCTGGACAAGGAATTTCAGCTGGCCGTAAACCACCGGGCCCAGGTCGAACTCTGGCGCCGCCGGGCCAAACGCTACTTTCCTTTAATCGAAGAGAGCCTGAGGCAGGCCGGGCTTCCGGAAGATCTAAAATACTTGGCCGTGGCCGAAAGCGATTTGAGACCTACCGTCTCCTCGCCGGCCGGGGCCACTGGGCTGTGGCAATTCATGCCGTCCACCGCCCGCCATTTTGGCCTCAAAGTCAACCAACGGGAAGATTTAAGAATGTTGCCCGAGCCTTTGTTGGCCATTGGCATGAAATACCTCTCGCAACTTCACGCCCGCTTCGGCAGCTGGGCCTTGGCCATGGCCGCCTACAATAGCGGCGAAGCCCGGGTCGACCAAGCCTTGGCCAAGGAAGGGGCGGGTGCCGATTATTACCAGCTAAGATTACCCAACGAAACCGAACGCTACGTTTACCGCATAGCCGCCATAAAGGTAATCTTGGAGGACGCCAACGCTCTTGGATTCGGGGACACGCCACCGTCTGGACTCTACAAGCCCTTGGAATTCACCGAAGTAAGTTTGGCTTTTCAGGCTCCCACCTCCTGGGCCCAGCTGGCCAAGGAACGGGGGGTCGATTACAAGACCTTAAGGCTCCTGAATCCCCATTTGGGGGCCATGAACGTACTCAGCGGAGGCCCGTTTACATTCAGGCTGCCTCCTGGGGCCAAGTCGGTCCCCTCGGTCGGCACTTAAGTGCCAACCAAGTCTTGGCACGAGGCTTGCATGTAAATTATCGAGCCGGATTTTTCCGGACGATCTAAGGGGCCGGAAAGCCCCGTTTGGGTTATGTTTGGCATTAAGGCCGGTAAGCGATATGGCCGGTTTGCTTCAATGCCGCATCGGAGGGTGGCCAAATGGCAACGGATCTGACCATGAATGTTGACGTCCCCAAGACCAAAGCTAAATGTAGCTGCGATTTCGCCCAGCAATGTCTCTGGTACGAAACCCTCGCGCCTTCCAGCGCGGCTTGCGCCAATCGCAATTCTTTGGTCTGTCAGAAGTACTGTGAGGAAGTTTTTGGTAACGAAGACAGCCGAAAAGTTTTCGGCAGTCACTGAGGTTAGGCTAACCGGACCCCTGAATCCGTTTTTTTCAATGAAAGCGCGGTTTTAGCCTAGCTTCAGTCCCGGTGCCCACGGTCGGGGCTTCTTGCTGGATTGTGACCTTAATTTTACCAAAACTATACCCTTTTCCGGTAAGTTTCCTGGCGCCAATACCATATTACCCCGATAACGACCTGATCAACCGATCGTCATATTGAAACAAAACCCCATATTTTTGGGGTTTTCCATTTTTCGGACCCTACCATCTTTTGGGCCCCCTCTTCGCCCCTACCGGTTCGATGTCCGCCCGTTTGGAAGCCAACCGGTGGGACTTGGCCCAAAGGCCCCCAAAAATGCCCCCGGTCCCCCCAATGGACATCGGGGGCGCCCTGGAAGCGCTTGGCCCGTGGGTTTTTTGCCACATTAACTCCGCCCCCTTTGTTTTGGTGGGTGACACCACCCGCCCCGGCGACGGCCTGGGCGGCGGGCTTGGTTGACGCCGCATGGAAAGCGAATTGTTTAAGGGACCCATACCCAAAACCGTCCGAATTGTTTTTATGGACTTTGACGGGACCATAAAACCTTCCGGCGCGCCGGTGTCCAAGCCAGACGTCACCGCCTCAAAAAAACTGGGCCATCTGGGACTCATTCGGGTAGTGGCCACCGGAAGGGGCCTATATTCCTTCCAGAGGGACTACCCCGACGGCTTTGAGCTTGACTACTTGCTCTTTTCTTCCGGCTTGGGCCTCTGCCCCTGGAAAGGCGGCCCCGGGCCCCTGGCTCTCTCCGGGCGCTTCGACCGGACCGACCGGGATCGGGCCTTGGCCGCTTGCCTAGCCCTGAAAAGGGGCTTTCTGGCCTTCGAGCCGCCCCCCAGGTGCCACTACCACGCCTTCCAATACCCCGAAGGGCACCGCCCGACCGAAGGTTTTATGAAGCGCCTGAGTTCCTACGTCCAGTTTACCAGACCCTACCAGCCCAACGTCGATCTGGGCCCGGTGTCCGAGTTTTTGATCCCCACCCCGAGTCGCCAAGCCCTCGAAATCATGGCCGACTTCGAGAAGCTCTGCCCAGGCCTCTCGGTCCTGCGCTCCTCCTCGCCCTTTGGCGACGATTCCGTCTGGCTGGAAATCTTTCCCCCGGGGTTCAGCAAGGGCCAGACGGCCAAGATCCTGGCCGATAGCCTCTCCCTCAACGCCAGCCATGCCCTGGCCCTGGGTAACGACTATAACGATCTGGACCTTCTGGACTGGGCCGGCCTCGGTTTGGTCACCTCCAACGCCCCGGCCTCCCTCCGGGCCGAATACGCCTCCATTCCCGCCGTCACCGAAAAACCCCTAAACTACCTCTACAAGCTGATCGCCAAAAGCCGCAAGGGCTGAGTCCCTACGGCCACCGGCCCCTAAAGGCCACCGGAAGTTACTACTGGCACCTAAAGTCTCAGAAGGTCACTAAGGGGTCTAAAAATAAGGACGCTCCCGAAGGCCCCTGAGAGCCCCGCAGAGCCACGATAAGCCTCGGGAGTACCAAAAGTAGCGGTGAGAGCCCCAGGGGCCCTCTGGGGCCGTCTGAGGCCGTTTATAGGGCCACTGAGGGAGAGAGTCATGAAACCCGATTCCCCGCTCGTAATTCTGGAGATCCGAACCGGGCACCCCGACAACCTGGCCCGCTTCGAAAGCGATCCTCCCGAGAGTTTTTTGGGGCCCGAGCTGGCCGGGAGCCTTAAAGGGCTCCACCTGGAGGCCGACTTTCTTTTCCTGTTTTTCGCCAAGAGCGTCGATCCCCAAGATTTCTTGGCCAGATTTCCCGAACTCGAGCTTCGCCAAACCCACGAACTGCGCTATGACCAATGGCAAGACGGGGCCGGCAGCCCGCCCTTTTCCGTGGGGCCCATAACCATCCGACCGGTTTTTGGCACCGACTTTGGTCCCGGCCCTGACCAAGCCCCGAAGAATGGCCAGGATGTAGCTAATGGAGGTTTGGGGGCGCCCCAGGGGGGACCTGGGATAGCAAAACCCTTGCTTATCGACCCCGGCTTGGCTTTTGGCTTTGGCGGGCACCCGACCACCAGGGCCTGTCTGGAGTTTTTGGCCCGGCTCTATCGGCCCGGCACCACGGTTAGCCCCTCCCCGGAAACGGCCTTGGATTTGGGCTGCGGGACGGGCATCCTGGCCCTGGCCGCCGCTAGGCTCGGGGCCAAGAAGGTCTTGGGCTTGGATCATAGCCACTTGGCCGTGGACGCGGCCAACCATAACGCCCGGTTAAACAACCTGGCCGGGAGCGTTACCGTCAAAAGGGCCCTGGCCCAAGATTTTGCCGCCTACCCGGCCAGCCTTCTCCTGGCCAACATACCCCTTTTCGTTTTGCGGGATCTGGTCGAGCTGGGGGCTTTCGCCGGCCGCGATTACTCAATCGTATCGGGTCTTCTCCCCGAAGAGGGGGACACCTTCCTGGAACTCCTCTCGCCAAAACTGCCCCACAAAATCTTGGACGCCCGCCGCTCCGACCGTTGGATAAGCTACCTGATACAACCCGCCGCCTGAAGCTCCAAACGCTTTTCGCCAAAACGGAAAAAACCGGTCCCGTTGGGTTCCCGATTTTCGTTGTGGGCATGGCCCGTTTGGGTTTCGGATTTTCGTTGTAGGCTTGGCCCGTTTGGGTTTTGGATTGGGTTATGGGCCAGCGGTGCGGCCAAGTGGATAGCTGGCGGTTGGCGGGGGGCCGGCGAGCCAAAGGCTGGACTGGGCAAGGGAGGCGAGCTCGCCTTAGGTACCGGCGAGCCAAAGGCTGGACTGGGCAAGGGAGGCGAGCTCGCCTTAGGTACCG
>JAIRNQ010000056.1 GCA_031257955.1 Deltaproteobacteria bacterium
GTTAGGGCGTTCTTCTTTGATCAATCGATCGAGTTCTTTTTGTAACTTGGCCATGCCGTCGCGGGTAATGGGAGACAACTCCATGATTTTCCTCTGGATTATGGCGAAGGCCTCTAAAACCCCCACTCTTGGGGAAAACGGGGAAGAACTCCCGAATTCCGCCCTCCCCGCCCAAAGGCCGGGAGGGACGGGGTTTTTCGCCGCGCCTTCAAATTGGCAAAAAAAATATGGCTCACCGCCAAAACGCCTCCGGAAATAACCGGCCATCGGACCTTGGGGAGGCTTTTGGGGTTAGCCAATCAAATGAAATTTTTGGGACCGGGCCCCGTGGCGCCGTCCCAACGAACGTTGTTAGTTTAATGCGATAGCCGAAAAAAGGCAATACCCCCGGTAGTCGAATCGTCGAATCGTCGGACCGGGACCGGTACCGAAAGCCCCGAGGCGGCGGGCCCGGGGAAAACCCCATTGCCGCCGGCTTCGGACGCGCCATGGGGAAAATCTCGCGGGGAAAAATGGCCCCTTCTCTCCCCTGGCCCTCAACCTTGGCGGGCCAGAATTGGGCGTTTTTCCAAACCGCCGGGCGCCCCGCCCTTCGGCCCCAAGGTACCCAAGTCGATCGCGGCCTTCGGCCTGGCCTTGCCCGGCGGTTTCGATTGGCGCCGGGGCCAGCCTGGAAAAGCCCGCTTGAAGCCCCAATCGGCGGAGGCGTCGGTTGGTAGGGAAAGAGGTTTTACCCAAAAACGGTTGTACCCATTGGTGTCTTTGATCCACCGCCCTAAAGCCGGTCGGCCTTGGGCTTGGCCGGGTTAGGGACAGGTTAGGGATCCAAGAGTTCTTCGGGCCGGACCACTTGGCAGAGGATGGTTTGGCCGGCGGAGAGGCTTTCCCCCCCGACCTTGGTCATATAAAGGGCGTTGGCGGCGATGCCCAGATGGGTCCTGACCGAACGGGGATCCAGGGGGGTAGCCAAAAACTTGCCGTCTTTTTTGGTAACCGCCAGGTTGAAGAGAAAGGAGAGGCCCGTTGGGCCTTCCAGGGGCTCGGCCAGGGTAACCTCCAGGGTCGGCCGGCGGACCGGGGGCAACCCCAGGAACTTTCTGACGGCGTGGTTCAGGCACCACTCCAGGCCATAGTAAGCGGCGATCATGGGGCCCGGGAGATTGACGATCAAGCGATCCCCGGAAACGTATATTCCCAAAGGCTTTCCCGGGGCGGCGGCCACGCCTTGGAGCAAAAGCTTGGCCCTCGCTTTGAGAATCTTGGCGTTATGGTCCTCGCCGCCCTTGGAGGAACCGCCGTTTAGGATCACGATGTCGGCCCAGGCCAAGGCCCGGTCCAGGGCGTCGGAGAGGACGGCCGGATCGTCCATGACCACCGGGAAGTTCCAGACCTCGGCCCCCAAGAGCTTAAGGGTCTCGGAGACCATAATCGAGTTGGATTCGACGTTTTGGCCCCTGGCCGGCTTGAGGCCCGGGCTGATCAGTTCGCTACCGGTGGGGATGAAGGCCGCCTTGGGCTTGGCCAAAACCTCCAGGTAATCATGGCCGCCCATTTGCAGAAAGCCCAAATCCTTGGGCAACAGGGGCCGTCCCTTACGGACCAAGGGCTCGCCCTCGTCCAGCTGGCTGCCGGGAGGCCTGACGTGCGAGCCCGGCCCGACTTTGGGGGCCCCCTCCCGGAGCCGAAAGAAGCCCTCGTCGAAGGAGACGTCCTCGACCAAAACCACGGCGTCGAAGGCGTCGTCAAAGTCGTCGCCCATGTCGGCCCGGACGTATTCCCGGCCCAGGGCCCAGCCGATGGTGTCCGGGTGGCCGGCGGCGAAATCGGCCGAGCGAACGGCGTAACCGTCCATGACCGCCGAACGGACAACCGGCAACCGATGGCGGGAGAAGACGTCCCCGGCCGGGACCCTACCCAGGGCCAGGGCCACCGGCACGCTCTCGGTTCGGGGCTTGGGATACCAGTTCCGGTCGATGGCCTCCAGGGCCTCCTCTTTGCGGGTCAGTTCGGCCATGAAACTCCTCACTTAAACGGGGTCATACATTTTCGCCCGCTTTGGCCCGATCGCCCTTGTTCGGTCGCTTGGGTTCGGTAGCTTGGGCTCGCTCGCCTTGGCCCAGTCGCTTTGTCCCGGCCAGGCTTAGTTTGGCCCGGGTAGGGCAAAACGGGGCCGGGGGGAGGGCGCGAAGGCGGTTCCACTTTAGGCTGGGGCGCAAAGCGGGCAATCGCGGCTTCGCCGCCAAGGCGGAAAGCGGCCAGAAAGATACGGGTTCGGCGAAGGGGGGCGGCGCTTGGGACAAAAAACGGACTTTGGCCAGAATAGGGGATTGGCTTGGGCCGGCGACGCAAAGCCGCTGGCCTTGGGCTCAAAATCGTTCAATGTGGCGCTAAAAATCTAAGTGGGATGGTAACACCGGCCAAGGAAAAACACAAGCCCCATTGGGACCCCATTGGACCCATCCTGGCCCCGTTCAGTAAGGGCCAAGGCCTAAAGACTCCCATTTTGTGGGAGCGGCCCGGTTACGGCCTGGGACGTAAGCCAAGTTTTTTGGCCTCAAGCGAGTTTAGGGGTTTTGGCCGGTGGATCGTCATTCTCCCGCCACCCTTCGAGCCCCCTCCCGGGGGTCCCCGAGTAGGCCTGGGGGGCGGGAG
>JAIRNQ010000077.1 GCA_031257955.1 Deltaproteobacteria bacterium
CTATGGCCCTAAGCGTCTTGTCGGCCAAGGACTCGGGCGGGATCGGCATGGGACACTGGCCGGCCGCCGTTTTGTCCCTGGCCCCAGTTTCTCCGGTGGTAGGTTCTACACTTCGTCCTTGGTGTCGGTTGAGGATGACGACGGGGTTGATTCGGCTTTCGGAGACTGTTTCGATTCGACCACTGTTTTGGCGTCCAGGAAGGCTATCCGGGCGATTTTGAGATTCTGGGTTCTCATGACGCTCATTTCCGTTATTTCTTCCCAAACCTCCCGCAGTTTCTCCAAGTCGTCCAGGCCCACCAGTCCCGCGCTGAACGGGATCCCGCCCGCTCTCATTTCGATCTTGCGCGCCTGACTCTTCGGGTCGTCCATTACGTCCTTCAGGTGCGCCGCTTTGATTTCCGCTATCCTGGCCCGATATTTCTGGTGCAGTTCTGACGATCTCTCCATTAGAAAGCGCTTGACCGTACCCTCTTCCAAGGTCGCCGCCAGCATCCGCGACCCCGCCAGGGATTTGTTCCAATTGTACAGAAAACTGAGAATCTCCACGCGCTTTTTGACGAGTCTCCACTGTTTCTCGGCCATAACCTTCCTCCACTAAGGCCCTGAAAAAAACTTATGACGTCCCGATTGGGCCAGACTTGCTCTGACGTGTAAGCGAGTTTAGACTCATCGGTACAATTTGCGATGTCCAAATCGGCGGAAGCCCCACTGCCTTCCATGGCGACGAAAGCGTTGGCGAATGACTCTTCGGCGCGAGAATGGAAAAGGCAATTTGATCCGTTGGGAACGAGGCACCCCCTGTGGCAAGTATTTTCTCCATCTCCATCGTCTTGGTCGCGTCCGCCATTTTGATTGTCAAGCTCTCCGCCGCCCTCTGCCGAATTTGGGCGCCCGGAAGCATCCGATCCACCGGGTCCACCGCCTTGGTCGCTTCCCCCCGGAGGCGTTCCAGTATTTCCCATATCGCCCGGAGGCGATCCGGCGGGCGGTAGTCCCGCCCCGCCAGTCCCCGAGTCCTAATCCGGCTCGCCACCATCATCAGAATTTTTAGGACCTTTGGGGGTATCGCCCTGGCCATCGCCGGGGGCGGGGGGTTCCACCGACTCACCAGTTCCACCGCCCTCATCGTCGCTTCCTCGGCTTCCATCTTCTCCCTCCTCCGGGTTTAGTACGCTACTAGGAGGGCTTCCCACCCCACCATTACCGTATCCCTGTTCGCCTTGACCCAGTCCAAACCCTTCTCCCGGATTTGCCGGGCTAGACCCCTGAGAAAATCCAGTTCGAGATCCGGATCCGGATTGCTTAGATCCGGTATCCCCGGAATCTCTTTCAGTCTTAGCAGCTTCATGGCGTCTTCTAACGTCCTGGGGATTTCTTGTGAGCCTTTCTGGGTATTGCTTGAAGTAGGCATATGGCTTTCCGTCCTTTCCGTAATCCAAGTTTGGCGGGGCGAACTTATCGGCCCAGAGGCCGCGCCCGGTTTCCTTGAAGCCTAACTGGGGTTACAAGTTAGATAAGTGGCTCTCAAATCTGTCCAGGGCTTGGGCGCCGTTGATTATGGCTTCGATTGTCACTATTGTACCACTGATTTTGATTATCTAGATTTTAAAGGTAGTTATAAGATCCAATTTGCGCCAGTTTTCATTCGGGGCCTAACCCGCCTGGGCCTGGCCCGCGCCCTAGCCCTCAAGGGGGAAGAGCCGCGTTTTGGCCAGCCCGTTCTCGCCGAATAGGGCAAGGATGCCGGCGCGGTAGGACCCGTTCCGGGTTAACCCGAAAAGCTGGGGGACGACCTGGCCAAAAGCCTGGGTCTGCCCAAAGGTGTCATAATTGTCAATGGTTACCAGCGAGGCCGGTCGCTGGGCTACGAACCGTTCCTCAATCGTCCCGTCCCGGGGCGGCTCGCGGCAGGGGCCCCAAGGGCTCTGTGGAATGTGACGGAAAATATCTTGATTCAGGGTAATATTTTGGTTGGTGTAGGAATATTTTTGTGGTGCCTCTCGCCTCCAGTTAATCCCACGTGGCGGTGCCCACTGGGCCTTGGGCGGCACCATAGCGGCCTTTACGGCGGTCAGCCAAAAAAAACCCCCAAAGCTTCCGGCAGGCGGAAACTTTGGGGGCAAAACAAAAGACCGGACGCGCGGCCACGCCGGATCTCCCGACGGTTAGCGCCTGGCTTTTAGGCCGGTTCGGTCCCCATGCCTTGGGTCTCCTCGGAAAAGCCTAGCCAAAGAAAACCGTTGGCTGGGACTTGCCTGGGTTGCCCAAGGGTTAGCGGCGCGCTTTTAGTTACGACGTCTTTGCGGTTAACGGCGCGCGTTTAGCGACGACGTCGTTGCGGGTTAACGTCCAAGCGGAGCCGCCTGATTAACTTTAGCCCGGCCATGGGCCGCCTTTTTGGGCCCCAACCGGGTGCTTCGTTCTCCGCCTATGCGGATAACGGGCGACTGGACGAAAACTTTATCGGCCAGACGCCAAAGGAGTTCAATGAATCTAATTAAATTGTAGCCGATGATTCAGATTCGGTCAAGTTTTTTTTTCATAATGGCCTTTTGGAATGTGATAGAAAATAACTTGGCTTAAGGTAAAATTTTGGGTGATTTGGGACTAGTTTTTTGATGCTTCTCGCACTCAATTACCTCCATCGGTGCCCCCACGCCGT
>JAIRNQ010000307.1 GCA_031257955.1 Deltaproteobacteria bacterium
AGGCCGAAAGCGAGGCCGCGGCCAAAAGCGCCAGCCTAACCCTTCGGGTGTTGACCCCCAGCGTCTCCGCCGATCTAAAGCCAAGGGTCATGACGTTCAAATCGCTGGCCCAGTACATACAAGCGGCCAAGGCCGGGACGAAAAAGCCCAATACCAGCCAAAACTTGGTCCAGCTCTCGCCTTGAAAGCTCCCCAAAAGCCAAAAGACGATGGCGCTGACCTGTTCACCGGCCATGTATTTTATAAACGATAGTCCGGCCGAGAGGATGGCCGAGAGTATGACCCCGGAGAGGATCAAACTGGTGGGGGAGAGGCGCTTGTCGCTATCCGAGGCCAGGGCGATTACCAACAGCAAGGTCAGCGAGGCGGAAACGAAGGCCCCGATGGTCGGGTATATGGGGTAAAAGGCAAAAACGCTCTTGGGCACGAACATGGCGGCCATCAGGACCAGCGAGGCCCCAAAAGCCGCCCCGGAGGATACCCCCAGAGTGTAAGGATCGGCCAGCGGATTTAGTAGAAGCCCTTGGTACACGGCCCCGGAGAGCCCCAGGGCCGCCCCGGCCACCATGGCGGTCATGAGCCTGGGGAGCCTGACCTCCAGCAAAGCCATGACCCGGCGCTCGGGTAGGCCCGAATCGCCCCCGGTCAGCCAGGAAGCCAAAACGTCAAATATCTCCCGAGCGGAAAAGGGCATGTGCCCACTGGCCAGCGAGACCAAGGCCGCCGCCACCAGGGCCAGGGCCAGGCCCAAGCCCAACAGGCGCGGCGAGACCCGCCGGGGAGTCCCCCCGACCGAGACCTCGCTGGCCGCGGCTTGGGTGTCCCCACTTTCGCCGTAACTTTGGTCCAGGGCATAGCCGGACTTGTCATCTTCCGAACTCACCGTACCGCCCCTAAGCCCAATGGCCCCGTATTTTGCGGCCAACGAGAAGATAACGTTAACATGTTCTGATACAGTTTCAATTCTTTTTGACTGAAACGCGCAAAAACGATTATGATGAAATATATTTAATTAAAAAAACTAAGTTCATTTTAACCTTTTGGCCAAACTTGGGCCAGAACGAACGGCCAAGCTCGGACGGCCCAGCGCTTTGGTGTCCGGGCGGAAAGATGGCTTCACGAAAAGGGATTATACCCGATAAGTTGATTTTCGGCAATCTTTACGTTATTATGAAGAAAAGAAGGCCCTCTCAAGCTTAAACGGCAAGCAGCTTAGATACAATTCCTATTTACTTTGTCACCTTCCCTTATAATTATTTCAAATGTGACTATAACGCCTGGATTTTGTAAAAATCGATATCGTTTCAAGCCTATCCACGCCAATGCTTTTGGCTTGCCTGAAGGCCTTTTGCGGTAGCTTTAAAACCCTCCACGGCCCGACTACTGGAAAGCCCAGCCCAGCTTGATCCGGGGGCTGATCGTGGGGGGACTAAAAAACCGCCACAACCCCAAGCTTCCGCAGCTCGCAAGGTCGCAAGGCCGCGGCCGGTTAGCCCCCAGAGGCTGACCGGTGGGCGAACGACGAAAGAACCCACCAAGGCGAGATTCCGGAAAGTCCTCTTGAATCCCGAATTTTTGTGGACGCGCAAAATACTTTACGATTTTGGCGATGGTATTCATCCCCAGAGTTAATTGACGATAGGCCATAACTCTAGCGTTTTTGCGTAACCTCATTATGCGCGAGATATTGCGCTTAGCCTTAAACCGGGCGATAGAAAAGCGTTATGGCGCCGGGTACGATAACCCCGTACCATTGGGCCATGAACGACAATTCGAGTCAGATTAAAGCTTAGTAGCGCGAGGGCGGGCTGGCCGCCGGGTCGGAACCAATCCCGGCGCCGGCGGGGGCGTAAAAACCCAAGACGGCGAAGAAACGGGCCAAGAAGGTTACAGAAAACTAAATGGGGACGACGATAATTTTGGGCCCCGGATGGGTTAGCGCCCTGGAGCGCCCTTACGCACGGAATATGGCACGAAATGTGACAGACGGTATCTTTGGGGTTGCCCGCCTCACGCGTTTTGTGGGCCAGACAATGTTACCGGGCGAGAGGTTCAAAGCGAGATAGCTTCCCCCTTACCCTGTGGGGGCAAACAAGGCCCTTGGTTTCTCTTGGGCGCTTCCCCTGCCGACCAGTCTTTCTTAGGGCATGTTTTTTCGTCATGATCATCGCCGCCAAATAATAGCTTTTTCGATCGGAGATTTTTGATAAACCCGCAGCGGTCCGCATTACCGGGCCCGCCCTTCTATCATTATTGTACCATTGGCCCGCCCGCGTAATTGTTTTGACTCAGTTGTCGATCGGTAATATGATACATATTATCAATCAGGGAGGTTAATTCCCATGGACGAAACGCTTAGGCCGGGAACCGGTATTCAGACGTTCGAGGAACTCATAAAGCTCAACGGGATTTACGTTGACAAGACGCCGTATCTAGCCAAAATGATAGAAGATGTCCCCAAGACTTGGTTTCTGGCGCGCCCGAGGCGTTTCGGTAAATCCATGACCGTTTCCACTTTCGATGCCATATTTTCAGGTAAACAGGAACTCTTCAAAGGCTTGGCTATAGAAGAAAAGCTCGACGAGGAAAAGTTCGCACCGCGGCCAGTAATCCACCTAGATTTGAGTAAAGTCACGACAAGCCGAGGCGCCGACTACTTCGATAAGTCATTGGGAAGGAAAACTAACGAAATAGCTCAATCCCTCAAAGTAGCCGTGCCTAAAGGCCTCGCTTCCAATGAAATTTTTTCCAACTTAATATTTCGCGCCTATGAAAAGTATGGAACAAAAGTTGCCGTTCTCATTGATGAATACGATACCCCAGTAACGGATCTATTGTACGACCTACCAGACGAGGCACAAAAGGTTCG
>JAIRNQ010000032.1 GCA_031257955.1 Deltaproteobacteria bacterium
GATAACGGCGGCGGCGACCAAGGGTACTGTCAGGTGGGGCGTTTTGACGCCAAGACCTTTTTCCCGAAGGTATTTGGCCACCCCGCCGGCGGCGGCCAAGCCGAAGGCGCTGCCTCCGGAGAGGCACAGGCCGTGGAGGGTATCGATCGAGTTGGCCGGTTTGAGGGCGTCGGTCTCCCGGCTGCCGGGCGCGAAGCCCGGGTTATGGCAAGAGGCCGCCGCCCCATTCGGGGCCAGGATAACCGTGCAGCCGGTTTTGGCCTGGGCGTTCTCGGCATGGCCAACCAATAGGCCTTCAATTGAAGTTATGGAGATTTCTCGCATAGATCTCACCATGGGTCACGACCAAGTCGCTTTAGTATTAAGAGTTAAGAACATATTATATTTACCTTATGGTGCCGGGCGGTGCCGGGCGGCCACGGGAGACGGCCAAAAGCGGAAGCGACAGGCCGGAAAGGTTTCCCGAAACGTCATATAAATCTGGTATGATTGTCCCGAGGTTATCCTCCCCGGCCCAGGCCAATACGGTTAGCCGGATTGCGCCCACCGGACGGTGGGTGAGGGTCGTTGGCGACGGGCGCCGATTACGCAAGTATATACCAAAAACATCGAGCCAAACATGCCCAAAAGAACAGAGGAAAAATCGACAGAGCTAAACGAAGGAAGCGAGGGAAAAACGGGCCCCCGAGAGGCCAACCCGCGAAAGGCCAGCCTAGCCGAGGCCGGGCAAACGGTAATCCCTGACCGAACCGGGGCCAGGGCCCCGGACCGGGCCGCGGACCGGGACGGGGAGTGGACCGGGGTGGATAGCTGGCGGGGGCCGGGGGTCGGCGAGGACTATCCGGTTTACCGAATCGGGCAAACGACCACGGTCTTTGATCCGGCCTGGAAGCTTTACGACGAGGGCCAGCTGCCGGTTTGGGGCTCGGTGTTGGCCAGAAGCCAGACCAAGGGACGGGGGCGGTTCGGGCGGCCCTGGTGTTCCCCGCCGGGCCATGTCTATGCCGCCCTGAGGCTGCCGGTGGCGGCGCCTTTCGACGGGCCCTCGGCCTCGGTGGCCCTGGCCCTTCTGATATCGCTGGCCCTGGAGGAACTTTTTTCCTTAAAGACTCTTATAAAGTGGCCCAATGATATCGTCATGGAGCGAAAGAAAGTCGGGGGGCTTCTGTTGGAGGCCCGCCGGGGGACGATTATCGGGGGCATCGGACTGAACTTGATCTCGCCGCCGGTTTGGGCCCCGAGCGAACCGGGCTTGGATAAAGGCAAGGCCCAGGGGACCGCCGCCAAGAAGCCCGGCGACGAAAGTGGCCAGGACGGGGGCCAGGACGGGAGTCATGACGGTATCCAGGACGGGGGCCAGGGCCATGGCGGTGGCCAGGGGACTGGCCATGGCGTGGGCCATGGCGAGGGTCAAGGGGAGGGCCAAGGGGAATATTTGGCCCCACTGGTGGCCGGGGCTTTGCCCATTTACGAAGGCCCGGGTGGGCTTTGGCCCAAGCTAGTTGAAAAAATGCTCGTATGTTATAATCTTAACTTGACACGCCCCGATCACCCCCCCTTCGGGGCGAAGACCCCCATGGATTTGGCCACCGAGCGCCTGCTGGGCCTGGGACACACAGTGGCCGTCCTTTCCCCCTCAACCGAGCCCCCATTTCACGACCGGGTCCTGGCCGGGACACTGATTGGTTTGGGTTCCTCCGGCGCCTTGCTGATTGAAAACGACCATGGCACCTTCGCCGTTTGGTCGGGCTCACTTTATTTTGAATTTTAAGTTATCGTATGACCGTTCAAATCAATTTCGACCAGATACTTTCCAAGATCAAAGGCCAACCCATACTGGTGGCCAACCGGGGCATCCCGGCCCGCCGCATCTGTAGGGCCATCAGGGACAGGTTCGAGGCCGTGGCCGTCATGACGGCCACGGAAATCGACAAAACCGCCCCGGCCGCCTCGGCGGCCCAGGAACTCATGCTCCTCGGGGCCGATCCGGCCGCCTACCTGGATCTGGAACACATCATCTCCATGGCCAAACGCCGCGGCATCCGGGCCATCCACCCCGGCTGGGGCTTCGCCTCGGAAGACGATCGCTTTCCCCAGCTTTGCGAGGAGGCCGGGATCATCTTCATCGGTTCCACCTCCGAATCGATGAAACTCTTGGGCAACAAGGTCCAAGTCCGGAACCTGGCCAAGAGGCTGGGCATACCCTCGGTCCCGGGTTCCGAGGGGGCGGTGGACATCGAGGAAGCCAAGCGGCTGGCCGAGGTAATTGGCCTCCCCCTCATGCTCAAAGCCGAGGGCGGCGGCGGCGGCCGCGGCATTATCGAGGTTAACGACGAGTCCGAATTGGAAGACGCCTTCGCCAAGGCCTCGACCATGGCCCAAGCCTCTTTCAACAACCCCAGGCTCTACGTGGAGAAGAGGCTGGAAGAGGTCCGCCACATCGAGATCCAGGTCATCGCCGACAAACACGGAAACGTCTTTAGCTTTGACGAACGCGATTGCAGCATCCAAAGAAACCACCAAAAACTCATAGAGATTACCCCCAGCCCCTGGCCGGGCCTGACCACCGAGCTTCGCCAAAGGCTCAAAGGCTACGCCCACCAGCTGGTTAAGGCCGTGGGTTACCATTCCCTCTGCACGGTCGAATTTTTGGTGACCAAAGACGGCCAGCCCTATCTTATCGAGGTTAACACCCGCCTTCAGGTGGAACACGGCATTACCGAGACCCGCTACGGGATCGATTTGGTCGAAGAGCAGATTGCCGTGGCCTTCGGGAGTTCGCTAAGGATCGACGAAACCAAGAACCTCCCCTACCAAGTGGCCATGCAGGTCCGCATCAACCTTGAGGACCCGCAGTACGACTTTACCCCCAACGCCGGGCTCATCACCCGCTACGTTTCCCCCGGCGGCCCCGGGGTCAGGCTCGACTCCAACCTTTCGGCCGGCTACGACTTCCCCTCCAATTACGATTCGGCCGGATCGCTCCTGATCGCCTACGGCCAGGACTGGCCGAAGGTTTTGGGCATAATGGACCGGGCCCTGGGCGAGTACACGGTGGGCGGCCTCAAGACGACCATCCCCTTCTTCAGGAGCTTACTGCGCCACAAGGATTTTAGGGACGCCAATTTCACCACCGGTTTTTTGTCCCAAAATCCGGCCCTCATGCGCTACTCGGATCTAATCCCCGAGGCCGAGCGCCTGGGAAGCTTGGTGGCCGAGATCTCCGCCCACGGCTACAACCCCTTCGTCCAACTGGGCCGCTACCGGACCTCACAAACCCCTAGGTTAGACAGGTTTAATCCGGTTTTGCCCAGACAGGAAAAGGAAATCAACAACCGGGAGTCCCCCTACCCCCGCTCGGATCGCCGGGCTCTCTTGGATTACCTAAGAGACACGGGCGGCATCCACTTCACCGACACCACCTGTCGGGACATGACCCAATCCAACAGCGGCAACCGTTTCCGCCTGGCCGAAGACGCCCTGGTTGGCCCCTACCTGGACAACGCCGGGCTTTTTTCCATGGAGACCGGGGGCGGGGCCCATTTTCACGTGGCCATGATGGCCAACATGACCTATCCCTTCTCCGAGGCCAAGGCCTGGAACGAGTTCGCCCCCAAGACCCTAAAGCAGATACTGGTCCGCTCCACCAACATGCTTGGCTACAAGCCCCAGCCGGCCCACCTGATGGAGCTGACCGGGGAGACCATCTGCCAGCACTTCCAAGTCGTTCGCTGTTTCGATTTCTTAAACCACGCCGACAACATGGCCCCCCTGACCCGGGTCATCCTCTCCCACCCGGAAACTCTCTTCGAGCCCTCCATCTCCCTCTCCTGGGGCAAAGGCTTTACCGTCGACCATTACGTGGGCGTGGCCGAATCCCTTATGGAAATGTGCGCCAGAAACTCGGGCCTCACCCTTTCCGAAATGCCCGACGTCATCGCCTTGGGCCTTAAGGACATGGCCGGTGTCTGCCCGCCCAGGTTCATGGAGGAGCTGACCAAGGCGCTTCTAAAACGCTGGCCCAATTTGGTTCTCCATTACCACCGCCATTACACCGACGGGCTCTTCGTCCCCTCGGTCGGGGCGGCGGCCAAGGCCGGCTGCCGGGTGGTGGACGTGGCCCTGGGGGCCTCGGTCCGCAGCTACGGCCAAGGCGACATCCTCTCCACGGCCGCCTACATCGAGGAAGAGCTTAATCTGCCGGTCCATCTGGACCGGGAGGTTATCCGGACGGCCAATTTCGTGCTCAAACAAATCATGCCCTATTACGACCGTTACGCCCCGACATTCTTTAACGGCATCGACCACGACGTGGTCAGACACGGCATGCCAGGCGGGGCTACCTCTTCCTCCCAGGAAGGGGCCATGAAACAGGGCTACATCCAGTTTTTGCCACAGATGTTAACCTACCTCTCTGAGGTCCGAAAGATCGTCCGCTACCACGACGTTACCCCCGGTTCCCAGATCACCTGGAACACGGCCTTCCTGGCCGTGAGCCAGGCCTTCCTCCGGGGCGGGCCCCTGGAGGTGACCAAACTCCTGACGGTCCTCAAGAGGGTTAACGAAACCCCCGAAGACCAAGTCGACGATACGCTCGCCGCCGACCGGCTGATAATCTACCAGGATTGCAACGACGCTTTCAGAGACCTTCTTCTGGGCCGCTTCGGCCCGCTCCCGCTGGGCTTTCCGCCGGACTGGGTCTACCAAAGCGCCTTTGGCTCGGAGTGGGAGGCGGCCGTCCGCGAGAGAAGGACCGACTCGCCCCTAAACTACTTGCAGGAACCGGATCTCAAGGCCGAACGGGCCATGTTGTTGGATCTGATCCGCCGGGAGCCCACGGACGAAGAATTCATAATGTATTTGAATCAACCGGCCGACGCCCTAAAGACCATACGGTTTATGGACAAGTTCGGAAACCCCAACAACCTCCCGTTGGACATATGGTTTGAGGGCCTAAAACCCAGGGATAGCGCCACTTTTACCGATACCAAGGGCAAACCCCACCAGCTGACCCTCCTAAACATCCAACCCCAGGACCAGAAGGGCCAGGTGGCCGTAAGGTACCTCTTGGACTCGGAGATCATGCTCCACGCCGCCCAAGTCGGCGCCCCGGTGCCGGACTCGGTGGCCGCCAACCCCGGCCAGGCCGCCCCCTCCCCGGCCGATCCCTACCAAGTTACCGCCCCCATGAACGGAGATCTCTGGGTCATGTACGTCAAGGAAGGGGATCTGGTCTCCCCGGGCCAAGAACTCTTCAACATCTCCATCATGAAGCAAGAAAAGGCCGTGCCTTCCAAGGTCGCGGCCATGGTCAAAAAAATCCACAAAACAGCCGACTTTAAACGGACCAAGCAAATGGTCCCGGTTAAGTCCGGCGAACTCATAGTCGAGCTGGGCCCCATCCCGGCCCGCTGCGGTAAGTGCGGCGAGGCCCTGCCGGCCCCGGATCTGCGCTTCTGCCCCCACTGCGGGACCCTTTTGGACCCCGAAACCGAATCCCACAACGGGCCTTCGGTGTCAGTAGCCTGAGACCCCCATTCTCCAAGGCCGCGCCCAAAAACGAAGCCGGGTCCATGGCGGATCCGGCTTTGTCAATTTATGGCGGGGCAAACTCAGTGCAGTTTGGCCCCATTTTTTATGTCCTCGGCCAGGGCCCGACACCTGGGGCAGGGCTCGTTGGGGAGGCGCGTGTAGCGTCCGCCCTCGCAGACCTCGGAGCTGGTGTCGATCACCAAAAGCCCCGGGCAATCCGGGCAGTCCCGCAAGGCTTCGCGACGACGCTCGTTTAAATAGGACGGCCAGTGGCCCTCGTATTCCCTGGAGACGGGGTGGGTGTCGCTAAAGATGCGCCTCTCCCTCTCCCACCAGCCGTCCTTCAAAAATGACCCGCTCTGGGCCGGGACGGGCGTCCGGCGGCGCTTGTGAATGGCCTCGGCCAGTTTCTTCACGTACTCGATGGTTTCCGCTTTGGTGGTGGGAAAACCGTATTTGGGCATGGGTTCCTTCACCTTGCCCCAGTCCAGGCCGGCCATGGCCATGATTATGGCCAAATTGGTGTAGGGCAAGGCCCCTTGTATGGCGTAGCCGCCTTCCAGCACGGCCACGTCCGGGTCTATCAGGGTGGACATCTCGGCGTAGCCTTTGGCCGTGAACTTCATGTTGGTGATGGGGTCGGTAAAATGGTTGTCCTGCCCGGCCGAGTTTATCACCAGTTCCGCCCCCCACTCGTCCAGAATGGGCCTCACGATTAATTTGGTGGCCAGCAAAAAACCCTCGTCGCCCGTTTGCGGCGGCAGGGGTATGTTTATGGTCGATCCCCAGGCCTTGGGCCCGCCCATCTCCTCGTAGGCCCCCGAGCCCGGATAGAGCGTCCGCCCGTCCTGATGCAAACTAATGAACAAAGTGTCGGGATCGTGCCAATAAATGTCTTGCGTTCCGTCCCCATGGTGGCAATCCGTATCGACTATGGCCACCTTCTTTATCCCATAATCCTTTCTTAAACGCGCGATCATGATGGCTTCGTTGTTGATGTTGCAGAAGCCCCGCCCGCCGTGTACCACCAAAGTGGCGTGATGGCCCGGGGGCCTGACCAGGGCGAAAGCCTTATCGACCTTCTTGTCCGCCCACAACTTCCCGGCGGCGATGGCCCCGCCGGCGCTAATCATGTGCGGAACGGCCGCGACCGTTTCCAGACCCGGCGGACAAATATGCACCCGCAAAACGTCCTCCGGCAACGCCGCCACCGGCCGATACTCCCGAATGCCGGGAAAATCGAACAGCCCTTCTTCCCTCAATTGGTCGTGGGTGTACAGCAGCCGCTCCTCCCGCTCGGGGTGGGTGGGCGAAATGGCCCAGTCGTAGGCCGGGAAAAAAATCAAACCTAGCTTGTCGCGTTCTTGGCCGCTTATCTTATCGACGTTATCCATGGGCGCATCCAATACGCCACCCTCATTAAGCCCTGCCAACCGGCAACCGGCAACTCTAGACGAGGGTGGGAGTAAAATAAAAATGGTTCCCGTCCGTCGCGACCACCCGGCACCACCCTGACCAGGGCGACGCCCTGGCCAATTCCCGGCCAGTCGAAGCCCAGAACCATCGGGTCCCCGGCCAGCCGACGACCAAACCCGCCCAAGCCCGGACCCACCAAAACCCTTGGCCGGATTGTTTCGCCAATGCCCGCGACAAGCTGATAATACCAAATTTTGGCCAAAAGTGCAGCGATTATGGCCCAAAAGCCCGAACGGACACCCCTATCGTCGGCCCTGACCCTCCCCACTCGCCTTCACCTCCAGCGACCAATGCCTCCACAAAATCCCCTCCCCTTACCTCTTGGCCGATACGGGCCCCCGGCCAAAACCAACTTATGATAGTGCGCCGTAAGAACGCGATGACTTAAAAGCGCCAAACTAACCCTTCTTGGCCCTCTTGCCCCCATTTGGCCCCACTTGGCCCACTTGGCCCCGATAGGGCCCAACCCTCGCTGCCAAGCTGTTTCCGTTCCCTCTTGGCTACCCAAGGCCCCCCAAGTCTCCCGGTTCTCCCAAGCGCGCCCATTGCCCCCCAAAGACTCCCGCCCCCCAAAGCCCCTGGCCCTTTGCGGGCCGGACGCCCAGCTCCACCTTGGGCCGCTCGGGGACACCCATGAATCTTCCCGCCAGGCCCCTCTCACCAACCATGATTCCCAAGGGCCTATCAATACCTCTCCTCTCATGGCCTCCCAGGGGCACCCAGAGCCTCCCAGTCGCGTTTTTGGTCTTTGCCGCTACTCCCCTAGCCACTCGTCGCTCACACGGCCTCTGGGAGGCTCTCAGGGGCATCCACGGGCCTTCCTGGAACAGACCTCACCTCCCTGTTCGCCCTGAGTCGCCTTAGGCCTCCCTGGGCCACCCTGGTCATTTCACATCCGCCCAGAGTCGTCCGCGAACCTCCAAGCCCTTTCCGAGCTCAACCGGTACCTTCCAAAACCATTTGAGTTTAACCGCACCACTGGGACCAGCCCATAGGCCAAGCCCGGGAGGCACACTATCGGCGAATAGTCGTTACGCGGCTAGACCTCTGGGGTGGTACACTTTTACCATGCTAAAACTGGCCAAAGTGGTACACTCTTAAGTTGCCATTTTTACTGAGCCCGTCTGCGGAAAGGGCTAGCACACCCATAAATGACCATTTTTGCTGAGCCCGTCAGCGGGAAGGGCTGGTACACCCATAAATAGCCATTTTTGCTGAGCCCGTCAGCGGAAAGGGCTGGTACACCCATAAATGGCCATTTTTTGCTGGGCCCATCAACGGGAAGGACCGGCGAACGTAATTATGGCGGAAATGGGCCGAGCTGAGAAGAACTGGAGAGAGCTGGCGGAAATGGGTCGAGCTGGGAAGAACTGGAGAGAGCTGGGGGTAACTGGGCGTAACTGGGATAAACTGGTGTTAACTGGTTGTAGCTGGGAATAACTGGAATAAAATGGGCTGAGCTGGGAGCAACTGTGATTAACTGGATGGAGCTGGGAGAAACTGGGGTGAACTGGGCGGAGCTGGGCGGAACTCGGGGGAAACTGGGCGGGGAAAAGGCGATTTGGGGATTAAATTGGTGGCGCGTCTGGAAAAAATTGCCACCTTAAATAATTTTGCATAATTGGGTATTTAAGTTACTAGTTAAGTAGATATTCGGCAATAAATTATTGGTTAAAACTTATTCGTAGCTACCAATAGATTGATTCTGGGCATCGTCAAGTAAGAAACCGACCTCCAAGGGTAGCGAAAAAACCGCTTAGCCAAAGGGCTTATATCATGGGTATTTTGGTAATTTAGGTAAATTAAGCGAGCGTTATTGTTACTAAAATCATTTCAATGATTATCTTGTCAAGGAACCCGGTTTTTGTTATCATGATGGGGATCTAGTTTGGGCCCCGAGGCCCTTTGTCCCAATCGGTTCCCCAGTGCCAGTTTTGAAACGTTTAGGTGGATTAAGGTTTGTTTAAATGGCCTTCGGTCTGGCGCGAAGGTTGCCCGTTTGGGCCTGGCCGGCCAAGGCGTCGGACCATCGGTTAAGATTCGGTTACGGTTAAGCCGGTTAAGGGTTAAGTCAGATTCGGTTAAGCCGGTTAATGTTTAAGTCAGATTCGGTTAAGGCAATTATTGTGGGCGCCTTTAGGGGTGCCTTAAAGATACGTTTGGTGGGCCCGTGGCCGGGTTGTCGGCGCCGGGGCTTTGCCGGGACGAGAGATACGCGAGAGTCCGCTTTGGTCGCGGACGGTTTAGGGTGAAACATGGAACATCCGGTCATGCTACTGGTGTGGATCTTGGAAAAGATTGGCCTGGGGCACTTTGCCCACCAGTATTACTATCTGGTCTACACTTGGTTTTTCATGCTGGTGGTCATAATCGTGGCCAAACTGGCCGCCTCCAAGCTCACGCTGGTGCCGGGCAAGGTCCAGAACGTGGCCGAGGCCATATTGGAGGCCATAGGATCGTTCCAGGACGGGGTCATGGGTCCCCATGGTCGACCCTATTTTCCCTTCATGGCTTCGCTCATCATCTTCGTTT
>JAIRNQ010000061.1 GCA_031257955.1 Deltaproteobacteria bacterium
CCGACGGCACCTCCAAACCACAGGCCGGCCATGATTAAATGAAACAATTTTAGGATTCTAATTCCCTTAGAGCCTAGTTTCGCCATACGTTCCTCTCAGAATCAATACGGTAAATGGTATCCGTTCACGGTCTGCCCGCCGACAGCCAAGGGGGTCAGTAAATCTCAACGGCCACGTCCGTTTGACCGGCGATGGCCACGGCAACTTTTTTCACGGTCTCGTATTCCTGAGCGTATTTGTCAACGTTTCTTCTGGAGGCCATCCGATTTTTGGCCCCGTCCATCCCTTTGGTTAAAAGCTCCTCTTCTCCGTTTGGTGATTTTACAAACAATGTCAAGCCGTTATTACAAGGAAAATCGAAAAATCAGATCTCCGCGAAGACCCTTATATAAGATTTCCTCATGAAGCATCCATTCATACCAACGGTTCCGCCATAATGCTTCAAAAAATGTGTCCCATTCTTGCCTATCTCACGCAATGGGCCTGCCTACCATCCTCTGACGCCCGCCTGAACCGCAAAAAATCCTGCCGCCAGGACAAGAAACATTACCCCAATGCCTAAAGCCACGTATCCCGTTTCCGAGCCTCCGGAAGAAATGCCGGGATTGTCGGGGGTGTAATAAACATCGATCCTGTCGCCGGCACGCATCTTTGGCGAGTAATAGCTGAGGATATCCGCATATTCCTTGCCGTCGACGGCGTAACGATAATATACGGTCGTGCGGGGACTTCCCGTCCCGATGAACTCCGTCCTGATATCGTAAATCGTCCCGGTCGTTTTCGCGCCCCAAAAACGGAGTTCGTTCGCCCGATAATACTGCGCGGCCAAGACGGTTATTAATAAAAGCGAGATCAGTATTAAGAATCCTCCCAGACAGAGCCATACTATTTTTTCCTCGCTCTTGCTAAAGCCGCGTCCGCGAGGCACGTTAAATCCCTCCAATCCGACGCTGGTTTATACCGCCGTTTGAAAATAATTTGTAGCCTGTTTTGAATGGAACTCCTGAATTTGGGAGAAACCACGATCTCCGTCTTGCCGCCGTCCGGTAAAACAAGCCCCCGGTCCGCGGCCAAATATGGCCATTCGGCGGCTAACCAATGAATTCGGGCCAGCCCGTATGGGATTGGGGCGGCCCAGGCCTACGGGAAAAAACCCGCGGGTAAATTCGATCCTACGCTTTCCCTTAATATACTTATATATCGCCGATTTAGCAATGAAAAAACTATAGTCGGTTGGATTTGGTAACATCTGGGTACTGTACCGGCACGTTTTGGACACGGTTAACCGTTCAGGCCACCGTCGTTCCGGGCAAGGGGTCTTCCCTCTTTCAGCCGTAAGCCCGGTTCCCTTTCTCTCCCAGATTGGCCCACAATCGGCCTCAGAACGCCACAGACGAACGCTAGAGGTTCCGCCGCTACTCCTATAGCCATTTTTGACTCCAGGGGCTCCTGGGTCATCTGAGACCGTTTATGGCCGTGTTTATTTTTTCGCTCCAAACCCGCCACCCGGTACTCCGTCCCCGGGCCCACAATGGCCCCACCGGGCGCCCCAGCCATTAGCCGTGCGCCCGAACCCTCCCGGCCCAGGGCCATCAATGGCCTCTCCGGGCGGCACGGCCGTCAGCTCGGTTGCCAGCGCTCTCCCGGCCCCGGGCCATCAATGGCCCCTCCGGGCGGCACGGCCGTCAGTTCGGTTACCCGAGATCACTCCTAGACTGGCCCAGAATCGGCCTCAGAACGCCTCAGACGAACGCTAGGGGTTCCGCCGCTACTCCTATAGCCATTTTTTGACTCCAGGGGCGCCTGGGCCATCTGAGACCGTTTATGAGCCTTTTGGGTTTACGGCCCAAACCAGGCGCCCGGACCCCCCGAAAGGGGCCGATTAAGCCGCGGCTTGTACGGGCTGGCCAATTGGTTAAATCGGTTGGCAAAATGGATGTATTTGGGTTCTTTGGTCGAGTTTGGCGGGGGTTTGACCGGAGTTTAACTTGGTCGGGCATAATTGCCTTATTATTATTGGCTAACGTTAGCCACGGGAAACTGACCAACCATTATTTTCGTCATTTCTAACTACCGGACATCTCAAGGCGATTAATGGATGGCGATTGGTTGTGAAAAAAACCAAGCGCCAAAAATTTTATCCTAAGTTTGGTAACGGACGCGGAAAAGAGATTTTTCATTTCGCTTGAAAAATAAGCGTTTTGATAACTCTCGTTTTATGGTGCCGACGCGGCGAACATGACAGCTTTTCTTGGTCTGGCTCTAGCCAAAGCTTGGCCAGCGGCCCAAAAAAAACTTGGCCGACCCACTAGGGACCGGCCAAGTTTAGTACGCTAGAAAGAGGTGCAATCTCTATATTTTTATTCATGTTACAACGGCCTTAACCATTTGTCAAGAGATTATCTAAATAAATTTCAATATTTTCATGACAAGGCCAACCGTTGCCCCACCTCCGCGAGAAACCCGTAGCCGTTTTTTGCGAAGGGATGGGACATTAGACGATAAAACATTCTCTTAATTGGTTTAACCAACAAAAATACTATAATTATTTATTTTATATGATTTAGAATGTTTTTTTTCTCTATGACAAAAACTTAAGATATAGTCTATCTTTATTCGAGGGGTTCTGAACTTTAATCGACCCGCTTGGGTTCAAAACGGCTCCAGCTTTATCCAGGCAACTTTATCCACCGCCACGAACTTTTTTTTTGCGTCGGCGGGCGAACCGCCCTGGGCGCGTCCCTGGAGGGGACAAAAACTTGGTAGGGCCAGTGGGCCTGGCCCTGGCGGCGGCAAAATTCCCACTCGGGGCGGCGGGCCTGGCCCGGGCGGCGGCAAAATACCCGCTCGGGGCGGTGGGCCTGGCCGGGGCGAGGACAAGGGACTTGGCCCGGGGACCGCGGGCGCCAAAGGGTTTTTTGACTTTAGTATCCTTCAAAGGACTTGATTTTCAGCCTGTTTGGTCTTATGATTATTATTAGGAAAAAACGTATACTTGGGCGGATATAATCGCCAAGCCCATAAACCGAGTTTCCCGGCCACTTTGGCCCGGGCATTTTAAAAATAAGTAGGCCTTTCCAGCCTATCGAGTTAGGAGTAATCATGGCTAACTATAACGGACCGCCGAATTGGGGTCCCGGGAAAGGCCCGAACCCCCAGCAACCCCAGACTGGCCAGGGCCAGCAACCCGGCCAGCAGTCTCAATACGGGTCGGACCAGCGGTATTACGGGCAGGGCCAGCAATACGGTAACCAGTGGCAGAACGGCGCCACCATGGCCATGCCTAGCCAGGCCACCTTGATAGAGACCTCCGAGGTTAGGTTCTTCCAAAACGTCTACCTTTGGATGTTAAGCGGCTTGCTGGTCACGGCCGCTACCGCCTTGGCAGTCTATAACAGCAACTTCAGAACTATCCTGCTGGGCGGCACGGGCATATGGATTGCTATTTTCCTCGTCCAGATTGGCTTGGTCATGTTGATCGGTTTTCTGTCGGCCAAAGTCTCGACCATGACCCTGAGGGGCTTGTTTTTGCTCTACTCGGCCTCGGTGGGGGTGACGTTTTCTATCCTTCTGGTCTTTTACCCGCACAACGTCATCTTTAAAGCCTTTCTGTCCACGGCGGCGGTCTATGGGGGTTTGTCCGCCTACGGTTTGGTTACCAAACGTTCCCTCAAGGGCATTGGTACCTTTGCCTACATGGCCCTGTTTGGTTTAATCGTGGCCCTGATTATCAACGCCTTGACCAGAAGCCCGATGTTCGATTACGTCGTTTCCTGGTTTGGCGTCCTGGTTTTCTCGGTCCTGACCGCCTATGATCACCAAAAGCTTAGGGTTATCCACGCCGGTGGGTTCACCGACCAGCACGCCGAAAACGCCATGGTCATCATGGGCGCCCTGACCTTGTACCTGGACTTCATGAACCTCTTCCGTTTCATCGTTTCCATATTGGGTGCCAGCCGCGACTAAGGGCTAGCCTTCCGGCCACAAAAACCAAGACCGTCCTTTCGAAGAGTCCGAAAGGACGGTCTTTTGTTAGGGGCTTTGCTTGAAAGCTATCCTGTTCGTCATAAGTTTCGTCTGCGCCTTACTGGGAATGTTAAGCTTCCTGGTCGCCGTGGCCTACTGGCCCATGAAAGGGGTGGGCGTGGCCGGACTGGTGGGCACGATCCTGGTTATTTTGGGCGCGCTGGGCCTCTTGAAAAGCTTCCGGATGTTTATCGGCTCGCCAAAAAAGAAACGGGAGAGATCCTCCTACTACTGAAAACTTAACGTCCCACGGCCTCTCCCCGAGGCCTTAACCAAAATCGGCCAAGTTGGCCGATTGGGAAAAACTCGCAAAGCCCGCCAAACTCTCCAAGCTGACCATATACCCGACCGCCAAAAATATAGACCGTAGTAAACCGCCAAAAATTTAGGCCATAGAAAACGGCCAAAATCGGCTGCCAAAGCCGCGGGAGCTTACGGGCTTTGTTTATTCTTTCGGGCCAAGCTGGCCCGGTAACCGTGCATGAGAATGGCCCCGGCGTTGGAGACGTTTAGGCTGTCGATTAGGGACGACTGGAGAGCCACGCCGACGGACATGTCAGAGTTGGCGGCCAGGACATGGCTCATACCGTCCCCCTCGGAACCCAAGATCAACGCCGTCCGTTCGGGGTAATCAAAGTCCAGGGCGTCCGTCCGGGAACCGGCCTGGGCGGCCACGGCCCAAAAGCCGCGTTTTTTGGCCTCCCCTATGGCCCGGGCCAAGTTGGCGACCTTGACCAGGGCAATGGCCTCGGTGCCCCCGGCCGAGGCCAGGCGGACGGCCGGGCTTAGGGGGGCCGAGCGATCCTTGGGGTAGACCACGCCCAGAGCCCCAAAGGCCGCCGCCGAGCGAATCAGGGCCCCGAAATTGTGCGGATCCTCCAGGTGGTCCAGAAAAACAATCAGGGCCGGCTCGGTCGCTGGGACCAAATCGAAAAGTTCGGAAAGGCTGGGCTCCCTTTTGGCTTTGGCGGCCAGGGCCAAGCCTTGGTGTCGGCTACCCATGGCTTCCAGGGCCTCCCGCTTTACCAAAATGGGCTTAATCCCGTTTTGGCGGGCCAAGGCGACCAGATCGGCCAGTTGGGCCGTGGGGCGGCGGGACTCGGAGACAAAAAAGGCCAAGCAGTCTTCTGGTCGGGCGGTCAGGGCTGCCCTGACCGGATGATAGCCCAGGATATGGACGGCCCCGGCGGGGGGTGGCGCAAGGGGCCGAGCGGTAGAGCTTTCAGGCTGGACGCCGCGGTGGCGCCCGGAGGGACTCCCGGGCGGGCTAGCCTTACGACTTCCCTGGGGGGGTTTCTTGGGCGGCTTGTGGGGTAGGCCCTCGCGGAAAGTTTGGCGGGGTTTTTTGGGGGCCTCCAGGGGAAAGGGCCCACCCGCGCCCCTGGCAAACTTATCGGGACGTCCCTTGGGAGTGCCCAGGTCCGGTCCTTTCTGGCCCGCCTTGGGGCCCAGCTTGGGGGCCGCCTTGGGTCCCAGCTTGGGGGCCGCCTTGGGGCCCAGCTTGGGGGCCGCTTTGGGGGTCACCTTGGGGGCCAGCTTGGAGCCCAGCTTGGGGGGCACCTTGGGTGCAGCTTTGGGGCCCACTTTGGGGGGCACCTTGGGTGCAGCTTTGGGGCCCGCTTTGGGGGACACCTTGGGGGCATTCTTGGGTGAGCCTTTAGTTTGGGCCTCTTTGGGAGGTTTGGGGGGCTTGGGAGGGCGTTGGGAGGCGCTCATGGCCGGCCCCCATTCGTCCAGGTCTCGGCCATCGCCAAAGCCGCGCTATTGATCGTCTTCGTCATCTTCGTCCCCGTCATCGTACAAGTAATCATCATCGTCGTCGTCGTCTTCGTCGTCGTCGGAATAATTGGGCCGCCAGTAACCTTCGTCATAGTCATCGTCGCCGTCCTCTTGGCCGTCGCCATCGTCTTCATCACCATCGTCGCCATTATCTAAATCATTTTCGTTTATGCCGATTGTCTCATCGTCATCATCAACTTCGTAGTATTCCCCGTCTTCGTCATAATCGTGGTTAGACACGTCGTCAAGATCGTCGCGATTGCGGTCGGATACCGATTCCCCGCGGTACGTGAAATCGTCTTCAAGGTCATCGTCGGCGTGGCGGGCCCCACCGGCCTTGGATCGGTCGGGGGATCTTTTGGTGGGCGAGGTTTTGGTCGGGGCGGAGGGTTTAGTCGGGGCGGATGATTTGGGAGGGGCTTTGGCGGCGGCCTTGGCCGTTTCCTTGGCGGTCGCCTTGGGTTCCGCCTTGGCCAGCACTTTGGCCCGGCGTTTTTTGGGGGCGGACCCGCTATCCTCGGACGGCAAGGCGGCTAGGTCAGGGCCCAGGCCCGGTTCGGCCAGTTCGTCCAGGATAGGGTTACCCACCCGGCCGTGAAAGGCTAGGCTGGCTTGGCTAAAGCGCTGGGCCAGGGTTTTTACCTCGATGGCGGTAACGATAACGTGGTTGGAGGAGGTGACGATCATCGAACGGGCCCGATGCCCAGCGCTGGCGTCAATCAAGAGGCCCGATCGTTTGGCTTCGTCGCGAAGCCTTTTGGAGGGGACGGAGTTGGGATTGACGATGGCCACGATTCGCTCGGCGCTGACCAAGTTGTTGTAACCGACGTTGATTAGTATGCCTAGCATTAAGAACCTATGGGGCTTGCCGCGATGGGGGCCGGAAGGAGGGCGACTATGCGGACCCGACCGGGGAAGGGCCCGACCGTGGAAAGGCCCGACCGGGGAAAGGCCCGGCTGCGGAATGGATTGTCAGGAGAAGCGGAGCGGTCGTGGCGCCAAGCTCCCGCGGGTCCGGGCGACCGGGAGAGCGGGAGGAGGGTCACTCGATGTTCATGCTCTGTTCGCGGATCTTTTCCAACTCGGCTTTGATATTTACCACCAAATCGATGATGCTTTTGGCCTGGGACTTGGAGCCCATGGTGTTTACCTCGCGGCCCATTTCTTGGAGCAAGAACTCCAGGCGGCGGCCGACCGGCTCGTCGGCGTATTCCAAGAGGCTTCTGAGGCCCAGGATGTGGCTGCCAAATCTGGTCAGCTCCTCGGTGATGTCCATCTTCTCGGCCATGATAACCGCTTCCTGGTAAAGGCGGTTGGGATCGAGAACGGTGTCGGCCAGTTCCTCCAGGCGGGCCTGGTAGCGTTTGGTGGCGGCGGTTGGGATGGATTCGGCCAGTTTCTTGAGTTCCTCGAGCCACTGGGACATGGATTCCAGGCGGCCCAGCAGATCCTCGCACAGTTGCCGGCCCTCGCTTTCGCGCATAGTTATCAGCTGGTCAACGGCTTTCTCGTTTAGGGCCAGAAGGCCTTCCAGGAGACGCTCGTTGTCTTTAGCGGCGTTTTCGGGGTTTTTGTCGACGGTCAAGACGTTGTATCTAAGTATATGGTCAAGGGTGATGGGCTCTTCCAGGCCAAGCTCATTTTTTAGGGTGATAAGGTGGGAGTGGACCTCGCGGGCCGCCTCCAAGTTCAAGGCCAGCCGGCTGAGGGTTTTGGGGCCCTCCTCGATGGTGATCCATAGCTCGACCCGGCCTCGGTGAATGCGGCTGTTTATTTGTTTTTTTAGCGATTCTTCCAGCTGGCACATAAGGTGCGGGGAACGGACCACGAACTCTTTAAAGCGGTTGTTTAGGGTTTTAATCTCGAGACGGCAGTTATAACCACATATCTCACCCGAGGACGAGCCGAAGCCGGTCATGCTCCTAATCATAAGAAAGCCTTAAGGTTAACCCAAGAGGTCTGGGCGGGAATCATTCATTTATGTAAAACCCCAAGGCCCGAGAAAACGGGCCAAAGGGCATTGGGTGGGGGCATAGTCCCCGAAAGGCGAAGGCACTCCGTGTCCGGGCGCCAAAAGCCCCGGGGCTTTTGTTCCGGGGACCAGCCTTAACTGGTGCGGGCTTCCAACTCGAGGAAAGATTTCTGGTAGCTCTGGCGCATGTCTGACAAAAGGTTGATTATTTCCGGCCTTTGGTAATCCCGGTAGGTCCAGGGCTGGGGCTCGAAGGTGCCGCGGTGGAAGTGGAGGGTCAGTTCCCCCCACAGCCCCCGGCCCAGGTAAAGCCGGTGGCCAGAAAACTTAACCGTGGAGAGGACCAGGCCGCCCGAAAAGATATAACCGGGATCGAGGTTGACCTGACGGCCGTTGGTCATGGCCATGTCTTCCTCAATGTCCATGGCCAGTAATTTCAGATAGACCAGATGCTCCGGGAAGAGCAGATTGGAGAAGGACAAATAACGCTTAACCAGGTTTTCGCCCATTTCTTTGGTGTAATAATCCGTCTCTTCCAGTGGGTAGTCCGGGCTCTGGAAGTCCACCGACCCTAGGTAGCCTTCCAGATATTCCCGCCTAAGCCTTTCGACCGCCTGATCCAGCAGTTTGGGGTCGGGGCCGAAGGCGGCCAAAAAAATCTTGACTAAAGGGGGCTCCTTAATCCTACTCATATGCTTACCCAATACCTATATTGACCCAAAAGTCATCTAATTTTTGTACAATTAATCGCCGATTTTTGTTGAATGATTTATCGCCTAGATTCACTTAGCCCAAAAAACACCGGTAAAACGATCGAAGCGGGTTCACCACAAGAAAAATACAGTTTTTCGCGCCAATAATCAAGTGGCTAGGCCAGCTAAGACCTTTGGGCGGATCGGGAGGGCCTTGGGGAAGGCTGGCCATGGCTAGGATTGTGGCCAAGTTAATGGACATAGTCGTGGTCATGGTTGGGGCGGGTGAAGGAAATGGCTCGGTTGGGTATTGGCGAGGCCGACCGGCCAAATTTAGGGGTGAGGCTTTTGGGGCGGCCCGCCTAAGCCGGTCAACGGCTTAAGCGGGGGAGAGGAACTCGAACTTCCAAAGGTCCTCGCTGTCGTCGGGGAGGGCCGGAACCGGGTTGGCGGCGGTAAGTTTGACGAGGACGTCGGTGCCGGGTTGGATTTCGGTGGGGATGTTGTTTAGCTCAATTTCGATCATAAAATCGGTCACGCAGATTCGGGCCCGGCGTCCGCGGCGATCGTATACCAAGCCGACAAAAGTCTCGCCAACCTTACGTTTGAGGTACCAGGCCAGCCAATAGCGTTGGCGGTCGTTTTGCATTTTTCTTATGGCCCTTTGGGTGACCTCGGCCGGTATGGCCAAGTTCATCATCTCCTGATGGGCGTAGACCGGTTCCAGGCCGGCGGCTTGGGCCCGGAGCTGCCTGGCCACCAGAAGATCCAGGTAACGGCGCATGGGCGAGGTGAAGGTGGTGTAGGGCATGATCCCCAAGCCGTAATGGGGCGAGGGTTCCAGGGCGACCCCGACCCGGCCCGTTTGCCGGCGCATGGCCAAGCCCACGGCCAGTTTGACCCGGGCCTCCATCCGTCTCGGTGGCGTCCAGCTGATAGGCCGACTTTGGGACTGGTAGCGAAAG
>JAIRNQ010000167.1 GCA_031257955.1 Deltaproteobacteria bacterium
GTTCCCTTTTAACCGATTAAGGCTCCTTTTGGGTTACGAAAACGTCCGGCGAAAATCGTCCTTTTGTCTCCGCGACGACTTGGCCCATGGACGTTTCGTTATTATTCTAAGTCCTTGAAGGGAAAAAATCAATCGGAATATGGAAACGGACGGTTATTGTAGGCGAGAAAAGGATAGGAAGGGGGTTATCCCAGGTCGTTCGCGGCTGGTGGGGAGGATGATCGCCAACCCGGTATTGGTATGGGTATTGGGACGGCGGACCGGTGGCCGAAGGGCTGCCAAGTCAGGGACCGGGCCAGGTCCAGAGAGCCCATTGGGGCATTGGGGCCGGAAAATTGGTTACCGGAGATTTTACGGGTTAAACTCCCCAGGTGCGAAAATAGACTTGAGGAGGCGACGCGGTTCCGAAGGAGAACCGCGCCGCCTCCGTCATGAGTCTAATTCAACCGCCCGTTTCCGGGGCGGGCGCGGGTTGGAGTCCGACCGCGCCCGTCTTTGGGTGGCTCCTTTGGGCTTGGCTTAGCCGTTCAGGAGCGAGAGAGCCATTTGAGGCAAGGAGTTGGCCTGGCTTAACATCGAGACCGCGGCTTGGGCCAGGACCTGGTTTCTCACGAACTCGGTCATTTCCGTGGCCACGTCCACGTCCGAGATTCGGCTTTCCGAGGCTTGGAGGGCCTCAATCTGGATCTCCAGGTTGGTCATGGTGTTTTCCAGCCTGTTCTGAAGGGCGCCGATGTCGGCCCTGACCTTATCTTTGCGCTCCATGGCGTCGTTTAAGGCCGTCAGGGCTTCCTGGGCCGAGGACTGGGTCCTCACTTCCGCGCCGGCCCATTCGCCGTCGGCGGCGTTTTGGATCTCAACGAAACTGTGGCGGTCCAGCCCGTTGATGATGTCGGCGTTAAGTCCGGGCGTGGTGAGTTCGTTTTCCCCACCGCTGACCGCGGCAATCCACAGATCCCTGTCCCTTCCGACGTCCCGCCCATGGAGGGTCAGGTTCCAGACTTCGTTTCCGTAACCGGCTTTGGTCTGCACCGGTTTAAACGTGCCCCAGTTTTGCCCGCCTAGGCTAAAGGAGGTCCCGTCTTGGGTCCGGGTACCGGTTTCGAGGTTCTCGAACTGTATGGCTTGCAAGGCGGCTTGGGAGGCGATATCCCCGTCGGCCACGTCGCAGGCCAGCAGATGGTTAAAGTCCCCGCCTTTTTTGGTGAAGATGTAGACCATCTCCACGCTGGTGTCGTTGACGTTAACCACTTCATACATGGCCCAGAACTCGCTGCGCTCGTTATGGTTGATGGCCGAGGCCAGGGCCCAAGCGCCAAAGTTGGATCTGCCGCTTAGGTCATACTCCGGCGTGGCCGAGGTAGCCACCATGTGGGCGTATTTGGTGCTGTCGATGATCCCTTTGGTGGATACCGTCTGCTCCGTTGTGGAAGGGATTGTGTAAGCGTAGGGAGAACCGGCGGCCACCGTCAGATCGTTTACGCTGGAGGGCGCTGGCGGTACCGTTCCGGCGGCTCGGGTAATTCTCCCGGCGTCGGGGTCGGCCTGGAGAGTCCCTAACGTGTTTTGCAGATGCTCGTTTAAGGCCGCTACAATATCCGCCGCCTGTTTGGTTGTGTCAAAATCTTGAAAGTATCCCGTTCCCATGTTGTCCGTGGGAATGACCGTACCAATAGTGGCTCCATTCAGGAAGACACTGGCTACTAGGTTTTGGGTCGGACCAACGCTAGACGTGGTTACGGTAGGATTGAGATCGCTAAGATCTTTAAGCAGATAGGTTTTCTCCAGAGCTTGGCCTTTAGTGACTTTTACTCCAGTCCTATTGGCGGTGGAATGTAGCTGGTCAATCACCGAGTCGATGGCCGATTTCAGACCACTGGCTAAGGTCCCCAAAGTGGTAGTGTCGGAGTCCAAAGTGGAAAAACCGGTGGAGACTCCAGGAACAGAAACCCCTATCGTAAGGTCATTACCGGTATCTCCGGTAAATGTGTATACCAGCTGGTTAAAGTTAAGGGCAGCGGCCACGTCGGAGTCGTAGGTGAAGTTACCGTATTGGTCGATATAGACCCCGGTGTTCACGGTAAGTGTTTGTGCGTCATTAATCAATCCGGCGTCCGTTTCTGAGGTAACGTTTACGGTGTCATCGGCGTCGGAAGCGGCTATAAACTGATCCGTGGTGTAGCCAGTGAGACCGGAGCCGTTGTTCCTGGCCCATACAAGTTCATTGGGGTTACCGAGTCTATTCACCAATTCCGACTGGGCTTCGATTAACAGGTTGTTTTTGGCCAATTCTTCAGAAATGGTAGAGTCTTCGGTGACAGTAAAGGAAATTGCTCCTTCCGAGATAACGATTCCATAAGTGCCCAAATTAGTCTTTCCGGCCGCGCTCACGGCAAAGGCGCTGGTGGCGTAGGGAAAAACCGTCCAGTCGCTAGTGTAAGCGCAACTGGCTGTCCATTGCATGGAATTGGGGTTACTGATGTGGTAGATCGCCTCTTTCAAGTTGAGGGCACTGGCGATGGCCAAGCTGCTGGTCCAGTTACCATTGCCATCGGTATAGATGCCGGTGTTTATTATCAACGTTTGGCCACTGATGATCGTGGTGTTGGGGTTCAGGACCCCGGCGCTATTTTGGGTGACGGTGGGCGCCCCCAAGTTAAAACCATTGTCCACGCCTTTGTCCACGGTTAACCCGCTTAACCTTCCCAATCTCAAGGCATTCCAGGCGTTGGCCACGTTGTTAAGAAGGTTATCCAAGGCCGCCTCGGGGGACGTTCCGATGGCCGAACCAGAGGAGGTTACCGAGGCTGCCACGAAACCCAAGGCCGCCAAGTCAACGTTGGCGTCCAATAAGTCATTGGCTTGTTCCTCTGTCAAGACAAAGCTGCCCGCCTTGTACATGACGCCTCCGGTGTAACTACCCTTAGCCTTGTAACCTTCACCCCCTTCCGTGGCGGGTATATAGTACTTGCCGCCGGCGACACCCGAGCTTCCGAAGACGTAGGCTTCTTCGCCCACGCAGATAGCGGCGGTACCGCCGTTGTTGATGGCCGAGGCCAAGGCGGAAGCGTCTATCTGGACGCCGACCCGGCTTTGGGTGCCGCGGTTAACCTCGTCGACCAGATCCTGGAGGCTCCAGGAGGAACCGACGGTGTAGCGGCCGGCCAGGTATTTACCCGAGAGGAGGTCTTCGTCGTCGTCCTCCATCCAGTCCCAGTTGTAGCCGTAGGCGAAGGTTTGGCCGCTGACGAAGCCGGCGTTGCCTTCCAGGGAATCGTAGCCGGCGGTGCAGCAGCCCGGACCGGCCAAGCCCTTGGAGCCGGCGGCACCTTGGCCCCAGATATCGTTCTTGGCGTCGCCGCCGATTCTGAGGCCCGAGGAGCTGGTGGCCCGGACGTCGCCGGTGTTAATAAAATAATAGTCCTCGTCGGCTTTGTTGCCAACCCCGAAGTGGATCTTCATCCCCAAGCCCCCGTGGAGGTTGGTGATGGAGCCGTCGAGGAGCTTGACGCCGTTGAAGTTGGTGGCGGTGGCGATACGGTCGATCTCGGCGGCCATGGCCTGGTACTCGGAGTTGATGATCTCCCTCTGGAGAGTCGTGTAAGTACCGGTGGCGGCCTGCTCGGCCAACTCTTTCATGCGGGTCAGTTTCTCGTCGATGACGGCCATGCCGCCATCGGCGGTTTGAATCATGCTGATGGCGTCGGCGGCGTTCCGAACGCCTTGCTGCATCGTGGAGATGTCGGCCCGCATGAGTTCCCGGATTGCCAGTCCGGCAGCGTCATCCGCGGCCGAGTTGATTCGTAGACCCGAGGACAGCCTCTGAACGCTATCGTTCAACCGGCTGTACGTGTTGTTCAAATTCCTGGCCGTGTTCATGGCCATCATGTTGTGGTTGATTACGAGACTCATGACGGATCTCCTTTCTGTTCCTGGACGCCTAACCCTCCGGCGGGTGGCGATCTTGAATCAGTCTGAAGTCAAATCCGGCCGAAACCGGTCGGAGGGTGTTGTCCTTGGATCGGGCCAGGGTCCTTCGTCCTGGGACCGATCGAGCTTCTTTCAAAATTCTTATCGGTAAAGTTCGATAACACTTTAACGTTTTTCCAAGCCAGCCCAAGAAAATTCCGCTCTCCACTAAATAAGGTAAATAGCGGCGGAAAAATCCTAGATCTAGTGGGAAAAATTTTAAATGGCCCCAAAAGCTGGCTCGGGAAAACTCCCGCCGGGCTAAAAATAATTCCAATTTGGCTGAAAAATGGCTGGGCGTAGGGGGTTACAATTCCCCGGCGGGACTGGAAAGTTTAAAAAGGACCGAGGCGGGCCAAAGGATCGGGCCCATATAGAGTAGGGGCAGGGGGCAGGAGGCGCGGAAGCGGTGAAAGGGGCCGGCGCGAAGCGGCGAGGTTAGCGGGTGAGGCTGGGGTGGAGGGTATTGGCCAGGAGTTCCGCCGAGTCGGCCAGGCGGGGGCCGGGCAGGAGGTAGGTTTCGTTGAGGGTCAGGAGGCGGTTTTCGGCCACGGCCGTGAGGTTCGAGAGGACCGGATCGCCTTTGAGGGCCAGGACTTTGGCCGAGACGGGGGTAGTGCCGTCGTCGACTATTAAGACGTAATTGGGGTCGCGGGCCACCACCTCGGAGAGGGGGGACTTGGGCGAGGGACCAAGGTCCGAAAAAACGTTGCGGGCCCCGGCCAGGTGGAGGATCTCGGTCGGAAAGTCCGGGCCGCCGGAGGTCAGGAGCGAGTCGTCGGTTAGGTCCCAAACCACCAGCACGTCAACGGGATCGACGGAGGTGAGCTTGGAGGAAAGCCGGGCCAGGCGGGATTCTTGGTCGCGGAGGAAGGCGGCCGCCCGGTCCTCTACGTCAAAGATCTTTCCCAGGTCTCGAACCTCGCCGTAGAACTGGGTTTTGTTGGTAGCCAGTGCGTGATAGGTCTTAACGAAGGGCGGTTCGGGGACTGAGGGGTTAAAGGACCCGTAGATAAAGTCCGGGCCGCCCCGTTCGGTTTCGATGTTTAGGATGGAGGTCGTGTCGATCTCGGGGATGGCCGAAAGGGCTTGGGCGTATTTGGGTAGGGGCAGTTCGCCGGAAGGATCCGGGGTGCGCCAAGCCAG
>JAIRNQ010000169.1 GCA_031257955.1 Deltaproteobacteria bacterium
GACCCAACGGGGCCGGAAAGACCACGACCATCAGGATGTTGGCCGGGGCCTTGGCCCCCAGCTCAGGGACCATCCACCTGGGCGGCCACAACTTGGCCACCCACCCCAGGCAGGCCAAATCCATTTTGGGCTACATCCCGGATAGGCCCTTTCTCTACGAAAAGCTCTCGGGCTTGGAGTATCTGGAGTTTACGGCCAATCTGTACCGCCTGCCCCGAGAGGCGGCCGAGGCCCGGTCCCGGGAACTTTTGGAACTCTTCGAGCTCTGGGATTGGCGGGACGAGTTGATCGAAAACTACTCCCACGGAATGAAGCAGAGGCTGATCATGAGCGGGGCCTTGCTGCCCAAGCCCAAGATACTGGTGGTCGACGAGCCCATGGTGGGCTTGGACCCCCGGGGGGCCAAACTGGTCATGGGCATCTTCAGAAATCTGGCCCACGACGAGGGGGTTGCCGTCTTCATCTCCACCCACACCATGAGCCTGGCCTCCAAACTCTGCGACCGCATCGGCATCATCCAACACGGGCGCCTGATCTCCGAGGGCACCGAAAGCGAGCTTCGCCATAGCGTAGGGGCCGTGGGGGGCGATTTGGAGGATCTGTTTTTGGAGCTTACCACCGGCGTCGAACCGCCCGACGGCGAAAAACCGACCGCCTGACGCCAAACAAGGCCCGCCTCCCGCGGGGGTCGGGCCTTGGGTGGCGACCGGTCGCCCAAGATTTAAACGGCTGGCTTTTCATGTCCGAGTTTTGTACCCTCCTCAAGCCGACTTATTTCGGCCTCAAAAACTATCTTCGCGATCCCGGCCCGGGCGGGCGGATAAAGCTTATCTCGCTTACCGTCTTTACCTTGGCCATGTGGGCCGCCTTGTACTTCATGTCCCTTAAGGTCATAAAGTCCTTTTACTCCATCCCCGGTTTTGGCGACATACTGGCCCAAAAGACTTTTGGCTTACTTTGGCTCTCCGGGGTGGCCGTTTTAATCTTCTCGGCCATCATCACCTCCCTTTCCAGCTTTTACCTCTCAAGGGATTTGGCGCTTTTGATGGCCGCCCCGGTGGATCGGGAGAGCGTCTTTTGGGCCCGTTCTTTCCAGAGCGTCATTTCCAGCGCCTGGATGCCGGTAGCCTTTTTGGTGCCGGTCTTTCTGGCCTTTGGTTATTCGTTTAAGGCCCCGCCGCTATACTTTCTTCTTTTGTTCCCGGCGACCGCCCCGGTGGTCCTGACGGCCTGTTTCGTCAGCCAGACCGTGGTCATCCTTCTGGTGAACGTACTCCCGGCCAGGCGGACCCGGGACATCATGAGCCTTCTGGGCTTACTGGCCTTCGTGGGCCTATATATGGCCTTTAGGCTCCTCAAGCCCGAGCAGCTGGTTAACCCCGAGAGCTTTAAGAACTTGGCCGGCTACCTGGCCTCCCTCCAGACGCCCACCTCGCCGATGCTTCCGACCACCTGGGCCACCGATCTGCTCTGGCCCCTTCTGGGCGGCCGGCCCGAGGACTTTAACCTGGTATATTTGCTACTCTTGTGGGTCATGGCCATCGCCAGCGGCCTGGTGGCCTCTTACGCCGCCCAGTTCCTCTACTGGGTGGGCTACAACAAAAGCCAGGAAGGCGCCGGTCGGCAAAAGGTCGGAGGGCTCCTCAACATGGCCGCCTGGGTCTTCAGGTTCATCAAAAGCCCGGAGCAGAGGGCCTTGGCCGTCAAGGACTTCAAGGTTTTTTTCAGGGATCACACCCAGTGGTCGCAGCTCTTTCTGCTGGGTGCCCTGATGATCATTTATCTGTATAACTTTTCCGTCCTAAACCTGAAAAGGTACCCACTGCAAGCCTTCTTTTTGGAAAACACCATCGCCTTCCTCAACGTCGGCTTGGTCGGCCTGGTCTCGGCCACGCTTTCGCTCCGTTTCGCTTTTCCCTCCATCTCGGCCGAGGGCTTTTCCTACTGGCTCATTCGCTCCTCGCCCATGTCCACCGGCGAGTTCATAACCTACAAGCTTCGTTTTTGGCTGGTTCCCATCATGGCCGTGGCCCTGGTCCTGACTTGGCTGACCAACCGTTTTCTGGACGCCGACCCGGTCATGGCCACCACGGCCTTTATCCTCACGCTGATATTGACCCCCGGCCTGTGTTCCCTCGGGGTGGGCCTGGGGGCTCGCTTTCCGCGCTTTGAGACGGAGAACCTGGCCCAAGTGCCCACCGGCTACGGGGGTTTGATCTTCATGGTCTCCTCGAGCCTTTCGCTTATCCTCATAATCAGCCTTTCGGCCTGGCCGGTCGTCCGCTACCTGCGAATCAAGCGGCGCATGCTTTTAATCGGCCTCAAGGAAGGCATACTGATCCCCACCCTGGCCGTATTGGTTTTGCTGTTGGCCTGGCAGCTCTGGAAAAGGCCCTTTAAGTTGGGCCGGTCCGCCCTGGAGATCTACGACGAAGAGACCAGAAGCCTGGATCTTTCCGAGGAAGAACTCGAGAACAAACCCAAAAACTACCGCTTCAAAAAACGGGAAAAACTGGCGGGGGAGAAATGACCCCACCCAAACAATGGCCGGCCAATCCGCCCGGCCGGGCGCCGGCCGGGCCCAAGGCCCGGGGATCAAAGCCCCGGGAATTGGGAGGGACGCCATGGGCCTAAAAGAATTGCTTTTGCACGATTTGGAACCCAGCCAGGCCGAGGGCCGCCTTCCGGCCCCGGGCCCGGAAATCACCGTCTTTCCGGCCCTGCCCAAAGTCCGGCACTGCCTGGGCTGCTTTGGCTGCTGGGTCAAGACGCCCGGACGCTGCGTCATCGACGATCGGGGCTCGGATTTCGCCGCCCTCATGGCCAAACACGATCGCCTGACCGTCGTCAGCCGCTTGGTCTTCGGCGGGCTCTCCGGGCCGGTAAAGGCCGTGATCGACCGCTCCATCGGCTTTATTTTGCCCTTTTTTGAGACCCGGGACGGGCAAACCTATCATACCCGCCGTTACCCCAAAAGCCCGATCCTTAGGTATTTTTTCCATGGCCCGGCCTTCGGGACCAACCTGGAGACGGCCAAAAAAGTGGCCGAGGCCAACTGGCGCAATTTCATGGCCCCGGAAATATCCGTCCGGCACCTCCCCTCTCTCGACGAACTCCCGGCCGCCCTGAGTTTAAATTCGTCCGACCCCGCGGGTGACCCATGGGAACGTTGATTCTGAGCGGAAGCCCCAAGAGGGGCGACGGGGCCAGCCGGCGCTTGGGCTTGGCTTTGGTGGAAGCAATCGGGCGCTTGGCCCCAAAGTCCCCGGGGGCCGGGGCCTTTGGGGGCCCAAACGGCGGGGACCAAACCGCCGGGGACCAAGCCGCCGGCGGCGGCGGTGAGGTTAAGCTGGTTTATTCGGCCGGCCTTTCGCCGGAAGGGCTACTGGAACTCCTTGGCACCCACCGGACGCTGATTCTGACCTTCCCCCTCTACGTGGACTCGCTGCCCTCGCACCTGGTGGATCTGCTGGAGGGCATAAAGGGTAAGGTTTCCGGGGTGAGCCTTTACGCCGTCGTCAATAGCGGGTTTTTTGAGTCGGAAAAAAACCTGGTGGCCATCGAGATACTTAAAAATTTTTGTCTTGAGGCCGGCCTGAAGTGGGGCCGGGCCTTGGCCTTCGGCGGAGGGGGCATGGTCGTCTCCTCCTCCCGGCTAAACTTTGGCCCGCTTAAGGGCCTGGGACTGGAACTGGAAAGGCTCGCCGCCGACGCCCTGGCCGGGGCCGAAGGCCCGGATAGACTGGCCACTCCCAAAGTGCCCAAGTGGTTCTACAAGTTTGGGGCGCATCTTTTGTGGCGTTGGAAGGCCTTTAGGAACGGCCTTAAGGGGAAGGATTTGTACCGGCGCTTGGACGGCTAGGTTTTGGCCCGGGCCAGGGGGCCCAGGCCCTGGTAGGTCCACCAGACCTATCCGGACCTAAGAAGGCCCGCCAGGCCGTCTATAAGGCCGCTCACGGGGCCAAAGGCGCCAGGGTGGGGTGTTTATACCTCCCCGACGGCCAAGTGCCGTCAGGGGGCTATACAACCGTTTACGGGCCCAAAGGCGCCAGGGCCCTGGAAGGCCCGCCAGACCGTCTATAAGGCCGCTCACGGGGCCAAAGGCGCCAGGGCCCTGGTAGGCCCGCCAGGCCGTCTATAAGGCCGCTCACGGGGCCAAAGGCGCCAGGGTGGGGGTTTATACCTCCCCGACGGCCAAGTGCCGTC
>JAIRNQ010000183.1 GCA_031257955.1 Deltaproteobacteria bacterium
CGGACCGATCGAACCGGTCGAGAAGGTCGAGCTTCCTGGGGCGAAGTTACTACACCCAAACGATTTGTTGAGTCTTTACTCCAATTATCCCGATCGGGCCATTGATTTGGCATCGACACCCGGCGACAATACCGTTAGGCCTGTTGGGCTTATGAGCCTTTCCTCCAATTATCTTGGCCGGAACATGGATTTGGCCGTGGTGGCCGAGGAGGATTTGGCCCTGGGCCAGACGCGGATTGAAGAAAAGGCCCAGGAGATGATCGCCGCGCAAGCCCGGCGCTGGGGCTTTTCCGAAGAAACCTATCTGCGGCTGGTAAGGCTGGCCTACAACCGGGACGCCAAAGTCGACTTGGCCGAACTCGAGGGGAGCGTAGCCGCGGTAAAATTGCTCAAGCCGCACCTACCCTCCCTGACCAAGGCGATGGTAAACGAGGGGCTTTTGGCCGAGCTGGCCGCCCCGGTCATGGCGGCGGTTTTGGATTTTACCCCCATCGAAGGGACCTTCTGGGAGCGGTTTTTCTCAAAACTGCGTTTTAAATTACGAGACGACGCCGAGGCGGCCACGGCCCTGGCCTGGCACCTGACCCTTCGGCCTCGGCGCCTGGAAAGGTGCGGCCCGGGCGAGACCGACCGCGGCGGCTGGCCCAAGGAGCTTCGGCGCGTCCGCGAGCAATCGAGCCAAACGCTGGCCACAACCGCCGGGGCCAGACTGCCCGAGCCCGGATCTGGGACCAATAGCCCAACGGGGCAAAGCCCCGGGCAAGATCATAGTCAAGCTCTGGGCCAAGAACGTGGGCCAGAGCTCGGGCAAGCTGTGGCCCAAGACGGCCCGAAAGGCCTGGGGGCCAAAGGTTTTTATTTGGATTTTGCCGGGGAGATGGCCCCCTTCCATAGCCTGGAGAGCATGGATCACCTAAAAGCCGTATCTTTCTTGGAGTCTTTCATCTCCAAGACCTGGGGACGGGACTATTCCAAGTCAAAGAAGAAGGGCATCATCGTCAGACCTTTGCCCCGGGGCCCTGAGCCCAGAAGGCTGGCCACGGATCTGGTCCAGGTGGCCCACCTAAACCGTTTGCCCAGGACCCTCATGATGGCCATGCTACACGCCGACTTTGAGACCTCCGGCCTCTGGCCCTCAACCTTGGAGCTCTACGGCTGGGGGCAACGCCTGACCGATCTGCTCTACGCCCTGAGCTCAAACTGGTCGGAAACCAAGCCCAGGCTTCTGGACTTTGACCTTCTCTACGAGTATCTCACCTCAATCACCAAATCCAACACCCTGGAAAAGTGCCACCACAGGCTCTACGGCTATCTCCTGGAAACCCAGGCCCGCAAGCCGGATCTCTTGGAAACGACCAAACTGACCGCCCAACCCGGATGGGCGCTTTCTGTCGGTCCAGTTGGCAATTTTGGAAGTCGCCAAGGCGAAGAGCCCAAGAAAGCCTAACCCAAGCTACAATCCTCGTTTTTTTCATCCTTCAAGCAAAAACTTACAAACTAAAATGAGGAAATGGCCGCCATGGCCTCCGGGGGCGTTTTCACGCCCCCGGGGCCGAGGGGAGGGGAGGGGTTGGCGGATGTATTGGCGCGCTGGGCATTGGCCAGGCTTGTAACCGGTGGGTTGACGATACGGCGGGAAACTTTTTTGTGGTGCCTTTTGTGGCTCAATTCTACCTTCCAGGGCCCGGCATGACCGTCACGGTTTCGTCAATCGGAAGGGCCGGCTTAACGATCGACCATCAGGTTCCATTCGGATACGAGCCGGCCGTTTCGGCGGCGGGAACGGTCCAGGTAATGGGGTTGGTTGGGCTTCAAGGCCGAGAGCGCCGAAAGATGGCGTCTCTTGACGCCCAGATCTACGGAACGACCGGCCAGATAATAACCGACCTTGGCGGCGGTTGTGGAGTTGCCCAAGACCTTGGTGTAATCGATCACGGCGTCCAGATCGACGGCGGTAAGGTTAGCCAAAAGCTCCAGGGCTTTGGACCAACCGCCGACCAGATCGGGGCGATCGATCACGTCGACCAGGGACCGCTCGGGGCTGGTTACCCGGAGAATGACTTGGTTAAAATTGTAGGTTACCACCATCAAATCTTGCAAGCCGTTGCGGATTAAGGATTTGGGAAACTTGACTCCCCGGTAAACCAAACCCCGGAAACTAAACTGGGGCAAGGGTCGCACCGCGGAGTAAATCATTTCGAAACCGCCCTGGGCCGGTCCGGCCAGACCGTGAAACTCCAGCGCCGATCGGTAGCTTATGACCGCGTCCGAGGTCAGCGTCCCGGCCACGCCGAAATGGTCCACCCTAAACGATTCGGGGTTTTCCCCGCCCGGGACGGAGACGAAGAGGCCCCGCCTGACCATGACCACGCGGCCCGCGCGCCGCAAGCGGGCCACCAAGGCCACCCTCGACAGGTAACCGTCGGGCTTGGCCCCTTGCAGGTAATCGTCTATATCCCTTTTGGTGAAGACCGGTTTGGCCTCCAAAAATTCTCTAATTTCCATGCCGGCAACAAAGCTCCTTGAAGCTTTCCTTGGGAGATAATACGGGCGATGAAACGGGCCTTTAACTCGGCCACTAAATCGGCCACCAGGCGGCCATAGGCGTATAGTCCGGGGCCGGGTTTTTTCCCGGGCCCCCAATGCGAAAAGGCTCAAGACACGCTGTGTCTTGAGCCTTCAGTAAATCTGATGAGCTTTATGTTAAACGATTCCGAGCAACCAGCCTAAAATACGTGGCCAATGGGGCCGGAAAGGTTATGCTTACTAAACTGAAATATAGGTTACACGATTTTAGAAAGCTTGTAAAGATAATTTTTTTGGCCAAGGCCGGTGGGGTTTTGGACCCTGCCGGGGAGGGCGGGGTGAGAAAAACCCCGGTAGCTGAGAGCTCCGCCCCTACAGGCGGGGGCTGTGGGGTCCGCCCCCTCAGGCGGGGCTAAGAGTTCCGCCCCCCTCAGGCGGGGGCTGCGGGTTCCGCCCCCTCTGGCGGGGGTTGCGGGTTCAGCCCACTCTCAGGCTGGGCTGAGAGGTCCGCCCCCTCAGGCGGGGGCTGTGGGGACCCGGGTTTTGAGGAGGCTCCAGGCGATGACCGAGAGTATGACCACGGCCGCCCCAATCAGGGCCATAGGTCCCGGGAGTTCGCCAAGGAAAATAAAGACCCAGATCGGGCAGATTATGGGCTCCAACATGGGAATCAGGACCAACTCGAGAGAAGTCACCCTGGGCACGGCCAGAGAGTAGAGATAGTAAGCCACGCCCATTTGGCAAACGCCAAGCAAGCTCAGAAACAGCCAGCTGGTGGTGTCGGGTAAAGGGAAAGTAAAGAAAGGGATTCCGACGACGAAGGTCAAAAAATTTCCCAAAATAATGGCCTGGACCGGGGACTTGTCGCTTAGGCCCCGTAGGATTATGGCCTGGACGCCGAAGAAAAGGCCGCTAACGGTGGCCAGTATGTTGCCCCAGAAGCCCTCGAAGCTAAGCCCGTCCATGAAAAACAAAACTATGCCGCCGAAGATCAAGGCTACGAAGAACCAGTCCCGAGCCGAGGTTCGCTCACGCAAAATCAAGGGCGCCAGCACCGCCACCCACAACGGGGCCGTGTACTGCAAGACGACGACGTTGGCGGCCGGGGCCATGGTCATGGCCACGACGAAGACGCTGGAAAGGATGGCCAGAAATACTCCGCCCAAAACGTGTCCCTTGGTCAAGAGCTTGGGCTGGAAGCCTCCGGGCAAGAGGAGGGCTATGGTCACCGAGGCCAACAGGCCCCTTATGGAGGCGATGGCCATCGGGTTCCAGTGAATGGATTTGATAAGAACCCCCGAGGTACTCCAGAGGGTGGCGGCCAAAACCAGGAAGAGTACCGCTTTTGATCTGGGATGCATGGCTGGTTACCTTATGCCATCGAATTGGCGCTTAAGCTTCAAGTATAGGGCGGGAGCGTTTACGGGACAATCGGGGCACAATCCAAAACTCCGACGCGGATCCCCCTAAATCCGGACAGTTAACCCATAAGGCGATTGTTTCGCTTACCCCATAAGGACGCTGGCCGAAAGGGAGCGAAATAATCCCATTACTGGGAGCGTTTTGGTGGGTTGGTTTTTCTTTTGGGATAATGGGAAATTAGTTTTGGCTTTAGGGCCAGCGGTCGCCGTGGGTAAACTGGCCTCGCGTTTATTGCCGTCACTGTCGCCTTCGCCATTGGGTCGATTTACTTTGGTCGCCGTGATTGTGTCACCGTAGGTCTGGTTGCCGTGTCGCCGTCAATGTCGCCTTCGCCATTGGGTCGATTTACTTTGGTCGCCGTGATTTTGATCCCGTGATTTGGCGTTTGTCGTTTAGCTTTTGGCGTCCGGACCCGAGATACTTGGCTACCGGCGGGGTCGATCCCGGGAGGCATCGCTAACGGTGGGGCGGGCCCGTCTACCGATGGGGCTGGACCGAGGCCTGCCTTTGGGCGGAGAGCTTCATCCAAAAGAGGATCGTCGTTTAGCGGGCAGCTTGGGCAATCGGGGCGTTTGGGGCCGCACTTTAGGTGACCCACGGCCACGATCAGGGCGTGGTACTCGTTGTAGAGGGGCACGTCCGGTGGGAGGTGCCCCATAAACCAGTCTCGGATGGCCCCATAGGGCTCATCGCCCATAGCCAAACCGTGCCTGGCCAAAACGCGCCTAGTATAAGCGTCCACCACGAAAGAGGGCTGGTTGGCGGCGTAGAGCAAGATGGAATCGGCCGTTTCCGGGCCCACCCCAGAGACGGCCAAAAGCGCTTCCCTAAGGCTTTCCAGGGGAAGGTCCAGCAGCTCGGGCCTTTCGCCTCCCCTACCCTTCTCCAAGGTCAGACCGACCAAGGCCTTGAGCCGCCTGGCCTTGACGTTGAAGTAGCCGGAAGGGCGTATCAATTCGGCCAGGTCCGCGTCGGCCGTGGCCGCCATGGCCTCGGGCGTCAAAAGGTCGTGACCTCTCAAGTTACCGATGGCCTTCTCCACGTTTCGCCAAGCCGTGTTTTGGGTCAGAACGGCGCCGACCATAACCTCGAAGGGGCTCTGGCCGGGCCACCAATTTCTCCGCCCAAAGGCGGCCAGCAGTCGATCGTGGATAAACCTAAGCCTGAGCCCTACGGCCGGCGAGTCCGACAGGGGTTCAAAACCCAAAGCCCGCGGCCAGGACGCTAGATGGCGCCCTTTATTTACCGACCTTGGTTGGGCGGGAGGCTTCACGCCGAGACCCCCGGTTAGGAGGCCTCTCCGGTTGGCTTGGCTTTCTTGCTCGGCCTGCCGGATTTCTTGGCACCCGGTACCTTGGCCTCGGCGGCTTTTGCCTCGGGCGCTGCCACTTTGGGTTCCTTGGCCCCAGGCTTTGCGGTTGTCGGTTTTTTGGCCTCCGGCGCTTTGGCCCCGGAAGTTTTAGGTCCGGGAGCCTTGGGCCCGGAAGCTTTACCGGCTGGGGCTTTACCTGCCGGAACTTGGCCGGCCGGATCTTTGTCGGCTGGAACTTGGCCAGCTGGGGCTTGGCCAGCTAGATCTTTGGCTTCGGGGGCCTTGCCTTCGGGGGTCTTGGCCGGTCCCTTTTTGGGCTGGGCTTTTTTAGCCGCCGGTTTTTTTTCGGCGGGGGCCTTGGCCTCGGGAACTTTGGGGCCAAGGGGTTTGGGCTCGGAGGCTTTGGCCTCCGGGGCCTTGAGCTCGGCGGCTTTGGCTTCCGGGGCTTTGGCCGGGGGCCGTTTGGTTTGGGCCTTCTTGGGGGCCGGTTGTTTGGTTTCCGAAACCTTAGCCTCGGGTGCCAAGGCCGCGGGTTTTTTGGTCGCCGGCTTGGGTCCGGGTTTTTTGGGACCCGGTTTGGGGGAGGCCTTTACCTGGACGGCGTCTTTATCCGCCTCGGCCTTGGGCGGCTCTTTGGGCTGACCCTTGTCAGCCTCCAGGTTGGGAAGCCTTACCAGATCAGAAGAACGCTTGGCCTTCTTGGGGGTCTGGGCTTCCGCCGGGGCGACCGGTTTACCGGTAGCCTGGGCTTCCGCCGGGGCGGCCGGTTTACCGGTAGCCTGGGCTTCCGCCGGGGCTGGTTCACCGGCAACTTGGGCGACCGGGGCCTCTTTGGGCTTGGGCTTGGGTTTGCGTCCCTTGCCCGGCTTGGCCGCGGGCGTTGCCTCGGCCGGCGCGACCTCAGAGGGCGCGACCTTAGAGGGCGCAACCTCAGCGGGCGAGACCTCAGCGGATGGCTCGGCCACGGGCGGGATCTGCGCGGTTGGAACGACAACCGGTAAGGCTGGCGTCGTGGCCTCGGCCTCGGTGGGGCTTTCCGTCGGGACGGCTGGGCCCGGGGCTTCCTTGTCGCCGTCGGAGAGGGGTGCCGTGGCCCCCGACAGGATACGATCAATGACCTCCCCCAGCTCATGGCTGGAGGGATAGGTATCGAGCTCCGAGGCGCTCATGGAAGCCAGGTTGGCTTCCCGCTCCACATCGGCTTTGATGGCGGCCAAGTTGGCTTCTCGCTCCACATCGGCTTTCATGGCGGCCTTCTCGGCGACGCGGCTTTCGGCTTCCGGCTTTTCAGGCGTATCCTTGGGTGCCTCGGAAACAATCGGAGGCACCGGGCTTACCGGCGGCTCAGCCGGCTTTTGGGCCGTCTTGGGGAAGCCCCAGAAGTCAAGCTCGGCCTCGGGGGCCGACGCCGGCTTAGCCGAATCGGCGGGTATGGCCGCCGCTTGGCTGGCCGCGGCTTGGGCCGGGGCCAGGGCGGTATCGGGGTGCTGTTCTACCATCCCGGAATCGACGTACTCTTGCTCGGCGGCCAGCTGACAATCGATTGGCTCGATGGGTGCCTCAGCCTGACCGCTGGGCGGCAAACTGGGCGTGACAACGGGCTTGACGACATAAGACAATGGCGATTCCTGATGGCCCTGGGTATCTAAGCTGCCGGTACCGGTACTGCCGGTACCGGGGATGGGGGTACCGTCGGAAGGGGCCTCGGGTTGGCGACGGGCGGCCGGGTCCAGTTTGGCCGGTTCATGTTTATGCGGATCATGTTTGCCCCGATCTGGCTTGGCCAAATCGCCGGGGTAGATGGCCAGCGGCTGTCCGTTTTGGGCCTGCTGGGGTTGATCAATGATGGCCCTTTTGATGGCCTCGTTCTGGGCTCGGCGGTCGAGCCGTTTGCCGCTTTGGACGGGCTTCTCCTGGGCGCCGTTGGCCTCGACCGAATCGCGACCGGTTTTTCCCCGGCGGCGCTTGCGGCGACGGCCTTCGCGCTCGCTGGCCCGTTCTTCCTGGGCCGTCTCGGCGGTCTCAGCGCCCCCGGCAGGGGCACCAGCCTGGACGGACCCGGCTTGGGACCCCGTAAGGGGTGCCTCCGGTTGGGCCGAGGGCTGGGCGTCAGGGCCCAGCAGGTGATAGGGGAAGGGCATGGGCATATCGACCGGCTCGAAGTCCGGCGGGACGTCCGACGGCAGATCCGGGACTTGCTGAAAGCCGGAAATGGCCGTATGCGGCTGGGCTGGGGTCTCGCGGCTCGGGCGGGCAGGCAGATCCGGGACTTGCTGAAAGCCGGTAATGGCCGTCTGCGGCTGGGCTGGGGTCACCCGACCGGGGCGGGGAGGCAAATCAGGGGTTGGCTGAGAGCCGGAACTGGTAGCCTGCGGCTGGCTGAGGGTCTCCCGACCGGGGCGGGGAGGTCGGACGCCGGCCCGGGCGGCCCGGCTGGTCTTAATGTCCTCGGCCGTGAACTCGGAGGGCTTCCAGCTTAGGGTCTGTCTGACATCGATCTGGCCGTTCTGAATGGGGTAGCGGGGCGATATGCCAAAGATACCGCCGGGCCTGGGAGTTTGGGTGGGGATGCGGCGATCTCCACGGCTTTCGCGGACCTCGCGGTCGGATCTTTCGGAACGGCCTTCTCGTTCGAGTCTATCGGAACGGCCTTGGCGTTCAGACCTTTCGGGACGGCCTTCCCGTTCTGGTCTATCGGGACGGCCTTGGCGTTCCGCGAGGCCCATTTGGCTGGGTCTGGGCGGTCGAGTCGAACCGCCACGGGGTTCCGGGCGATCCCTAAACTTAACGTACCCGGCCTTGTCGGTGTCGAAGAGGGCGTCTTCTGGCCAGACCACTGGGATTTTCTCGCCCAGGAGGTTTTCTATGGCCTCCAGGTGGTAGACGTGTTCCTCACAGGCGAAGGAAATGGCCTTGCCGGTCTTGCCGGCCCTGGCCGTGCGGCCGATGCGGTGGATGTAATTCTCCGAGTCCTGGGGAAGATCGTAGTTGTAGACGTGGCTAACGTCTTCCACGTGGATGCCCCGGCTGGCCACATCGGTGGCAACCATGATTTGGAGTTTTTGTTCCTTAAAGGCTTGCATCAATTTAAGGCGTTTGGCTTGCGGCAGATCGCCGGTAATGCCTTCGGCCTGAAAGCCGTTCAGGACCAGTTTTTTGGTCAACCAATCGACCCGATTCCTGGTATTGCAAAAGATGATGACCCGGCTGTGATCCTGGTGGCGCAGGAGGCCAATCAGGAGAGGCAGCTTCTCGTTATTGCTTACGTGATAGAGACATTGGTCGATCTGAATCTTGGACTGGGGATCGGGCTCGGCGGTTATGTACTGGGGCGGGTTCATGTATTGGTAGGTTAATTCCAGTACCCGATCGTCTAGGGTCGCCGAAAACAGCATTGTCTGTCGATGGGCGTAGGGAGGAAGCTTGGCCAGGATGGCCTTCAGGTCCTTGTTAAAGCCCATGTCCAGTAGGCGATCGGCCTCGTCGACCACGGCCACCTCAATGCCCGTGGGGATGAAGACGCCTTGGTGAAGATAATCGATCAGCCGGCCCGGGGTACAAATGACCAGATCCGAGCCCTCTTCCAGGGAGGCCGTCTGTTCCCGATATTCCAGACCGCCTATGACCAGGGCCTGGGTCAGGTTGGTGGCCGAGGCCAATAGCTTGGCGTCTTTGTAAATCTGGTCGGCCAGTTCTCTGGTCGGGGTGATGATCAAGGCCCGTGGGAGGCCCGGGTTGGCCGATGGACGCCTAAGGAGCCTAGAGAGGATGGGCACCAAAAAAGCCGTCGTCTTGCCAGTCCCGGTCTGGGCCTGGCCGGCGATGTCCAGTCCCTCCATGGCCACGGGAATGACCTGGGCCTGTATGGGCGTGCAGCAATCGAATCCGGCGGCCTCTATGCCCATCATGATCTCCGAGGGCAAGTCGAAATCGGAAAAGCGGGTCGAGGTCAGAAAGTTGGGGCGACCGGCCCGGGCGTCAAGATCGTCCACCTTCGGAACGTCTTGGCCCGAAAGGGCGCCGGCCAAGGGCTCGCCACCGTTCTCGGCAAGGGACTCGGCACCGGCCTCGGGAGGGGCCACGACAAGGGCCTCTAGCGGGGAGCTTTCGGGCACCGATGTAGATGGCAACTCTTGGGACTCAGTTTGGAAGGACAAGGAGGCGGCCTCGTAGGCCTGGGCCTCGAGGGCCAATCTGGCTGAGGCCTGGCTAGCTGGAGTTTGACTGGCTGGAGCTTGGCTAGCTGGTGCCTGACTGGGGGCGTCTTCGGCCAACCGGTCGGGGGTCGTGACCTCGGATAGGGTCGGGGTAGGGGACGGGGTCGTATAGTCTTGGGCTTGGCCGGCCTGTTCCCCGAAATCCGGTCCGGCGGCAATAGCCTCTTCGTTTATGGGTTCGCGCGTCAAGGTGGTTGGTTTTATACCTTCAGTCTTTGGTTGATCGAAAGAACCTACAGAGACGGCACTTTCGGGTGTTGGGGCTGGATCGGACGTAGCTTTCTTGCCCTTCTGGCCCATCTTGAAGGAGCTGAAGGAAAAGCCGGTCAGGATCTGGGGTTTGGTGGATTTGACGGGTTGGGTCGGTTCGTCGGCCTGGCTTTGGGCTTCAGGCTCGGAAGCCGGAACGGAGACCGGATCGGTCGCGGCGGTCTTCTCGGGCGCCAAGTCGTCGCTAGACTGGCTGTCGGGTGCTGGGCTCTCCGTAGCGGAGCTGTCGGGAGCTGGGCTCTCTGTAGCGGAACTGTCGGGAGCGGAGCTGTCGGGCGCCGGACTTTCGGGTGCAGGGCTTTCGGGCCCAGCAGACAAGCTTGAGGTAGACGAGCTTGGAGGGGTGAAGATTTCGGTGGCGAAACCTTCGGGCTCGGGGATTTCCTCATTTAAGACGTTGGGTTCGTCCGGCCCGGAAGCCTTGGTGAAGGCCTTGCTTTTCAGACCGTAGCCAAACTGCCCCCAGGACTCCCGGTGGCGGGTGTCAAAGGCGGCTTTGGTTTGGCGGGTGCCGGATTGGCTGGGGCTGGCCTCTGGGGCGTCGTCACGGTGTTTGGAAAGATCCCCCGTGGCATGTCGTTTTGGGTTGCCCGGGGACGTTGGGTCGGGGTTTTGTTGGCGATCGGTCTCGGCCTCGGCTGGGTTATGGTCCTCGGATACGGGGTCCCCAGCGGCCTTAACGACCTCCGGGGGGATATCGCCCCCAGGGGTCTTGGGAAACA
>JAIRNQ010000073.1 GCA_031257955.1 Deltaproteobacteria bacterium
TTCGCCGACACCGACTCTTTCGCCGGTCCCGGCCCTTTCGCCGACACCGACTCTTTCGCCGGTCCCGGCCCTTTCGTCGGTCCAGACTCGTTCGCCGGTCCCGGCCCTGGCCCTTTCAAAGAGCCTGGCCGCGCGCCACTTAACGCCGCCGCTATCGGATCCGGCCGTTTCCGAGTGCCCTTTATCTGGCTGACTTTCCGAGTTGGCCATTTCCTGGGACATGTTCTCGAGGCGTCCATGGGTCCTGGCCACAGACCTTTCATAGGCGCTCGCGCGGGGCCTGTCATTGGCCATTCCATGGCCTTTTTCCCCTACCCCATCGAAAGCCTCACCAGTAAAGGCGTTTTTAAGGCCATCCTGAAAGGCTCTTACCACTGTGGGCAAGTTCTTGGGCCAGCCCATTTTGCGGTTAACGCCATCGCCTTTTTCGATAAGCTTTGCCGGCCAGTGACCATCGGGCCCCGCCGAGCCAGGTTGGGGGCCTAGAACGCGTTGGTCCCCCGGGTCTTGTGTTTCCGGCCGGTGGGCGCCGGGCCGATGGTCCCCCGGACGCTTGGCTTCGGTCCGTCGCTCTCCCGGAAGTTGTCTCCCCCCTGGCTGGGCCGCTTGTTGGGCCCCTGGCTGGGCCCCTTGTGGGGCCCCTGGCTTTAGGGCCGCCATTATTTCCGCCAACTTTTTCATGCCGTCTCCTCCTAACCCCCGGGCTTGTCGCCCGGGGTGGTTAAGGCTCGCTGTTTCCCGCCCTCCGGGCGGCGGCCTTCCGCCGCCCGGGACTTCCGCGCCAACGCTAAGGGTTATTTCTTTCCTTTCCCCTTGCCCCGGCCGCCGGCGCGGCCTTTTTTGGTTTCCGGCATTTCTGGGGTCGGCTCCTTGAGGGCCGGTTCGGCAGGGGTCGGTTCAGCCGTTGCCGTTTCTTCTGCCGCCGGGGTATCGGCCGCCGGGGTATCGGCCGCCCGTTCCTCGGCGAAGGGTTTCTCGGCCAACGGTTCCAAGGCCGCGGTTTCAAGGCCTTGGTCAGCCGGGTCGTCGTCCCCGTCGGTGACGACAATGGGGCCGGCGGCGTCGGCGGCGTCACCGGCGGCTTCGGCGTCGGTGGCGTCATCGTCGTCGTCTTCCTTGATCCAGTAATCTCCGTCGTCCGGATCGTTGGGAAAGGCCATGTATTCCAGATCCTCGTAGTCGTCCCCGAAGTCGTCCCCGTAATCGTCGTCATCGTCATCGTTGTCGCCGTCGCCGTCTTCGAGCAATTGGAGGTATTTCAGGTAATCGATCCCCTTATGGTTAGGGTTCCCGTTCTCGGCCCCGTCATGGTCGGACGGGGCGGCGGCGCCGGCCCGTTCAAGGGCCTCGGTCAGGCCGTCGGGCAAGGTGATGTCGCTCTCGAAGGTTTCCCAGTCGTCCTCGCCGTCGTCGTCTTGCCCGTCGTCATGGCCGTCGTCTTGCCCGTCGTCATGGGAAAAAGGAAGAGGCTGGCCGTCGGGGGCGCTTTGGACAAACTGGAGGATTTCCCCGTCGGCGGCCCCGCCAAGGCCATGGCCCCGGCCATGGACATGGCCGGAGGGAAGGGGCTGGCCGTCGGGGGCGCTTTGGACAAACTCGAGGATTTCCCCGTCGGCGGCCCCGTCGCCGAGGTCTTGGTCTCTGTCCCAGCCGGCCAGGGTTTTCTCGATCAGGGCGTCGATGTCGATGCCGTCCAGATCTATTTCGCCAAAGCCGGCTTCGCCGGGGCTAACCTCGTCCCAGGGCCGGTCGTCGTTGGTCGCGGCCGGCGGCGATTGGCCCTGGGTGGCCCCCAGAGAAGCCAATCGCGAGGCCAGGGTGGTTTTCTCGGCCTTGCGGGCCTGGGTCAGTTTTTTGGTCGATTTTTTACTCATCTGGGTTCTCCTTTTTTTCCTCGCCTTCGGCGGTCCCGACCGCCGCGGCGTCTTGGTAGCCCGGGAAGGTTGTCCCGGAGTCGGTTAAATGGTTGGGGTTGTCGGGTAGAGTCGCGAATGGCGCCTCTACCCGCCGGCTTGGATTGACTTGGCTATCCTGCAGGCTCTCCTCGGGAAGGCCGGTGGGAAAGGCCTGGTCCGTGAGGGGTTCCCACGGGGCGAATTGGTCCGACTCGAAGGGATCCGGGCCCAGCTCTGGGCCAGCGAAATGGTCGGGGCCATAACAAGAATCGGGGCCAATGTTAGGCTCGGAGGTGGGCCCGGAGTTGGGCCCGGGGTTGGAACCCCGATCGGGGCCCGGGCCGGCGACCGGGTCGCCGGCCGGCTTGGCCCGAAAGCTCGGAAGCAGCCAACGGGCAAACGATTGGTAGCGCCTCTCTTGGATGAGGCTTAGGCGCCAGAGGGAGGTGGCCACGCCGACCAGGGAGGCCAGGGCCACTGGCAGGATGGGCAGTAGGTAACCGCCCATGACCAGGCCAAAGGAGGCAAATATTCCCACCATGGCGAAGAGGGCCAATCTTAGGCGCAGTTCCATGGTCACCCTGGCCAATTCGCCCAGCGAAGGCCTGGAGGGGGCTTGGATAAGGTCGTCGCTTTCCGGGAACCCATCGGTCGCGGCCCCATCGAAGGCGACCCCGTCGGTCGCGGCTTCACCGATTGCGGTTTCATCGGTCGCGTCTTCATCGGCCGAGGTTTCCTCGGCCGAGGCTTCATCGGCCGGGGCTTGGGCCAAGGTCGCGGCCGGCGACCAATTGCTAGTTTGGGACGGCCCGTCCTGGGGTTTTTCGATAGGGTCCCCGTTTTGGGGGACCGGAAGTGCCGCGGTTTCCGGAAGGTTTAGCTCCCAGAGCTCGGCCAGCTCGGCGAAGGTTTCGGGCTGGGGCGCGAGGCTGGCCCTTTTGGCCTGGCCGAGTCGCGATTTGATGGCCTCCAAGGGTTCCCGGATCAGTTGGCCCCGTTTGGTTGGGGCTTTTGGGGCGGCGGCGTGGGCCTCCGGGGCCTCGGGTGGGGCGGTGGTACCTTGGGGGTCGGGGCTTTCGGAAGACGCGAGCTTGGGCTTCTTGGTCGCGCGCCCAAAGATTTCGCGGTTTACCGCCTGGGTTTTGGCCAGGGCGGGCCTAAAGCTTTGGCGCTTTTCCACCTTGGGTTTCAAGGGCCCGGGCTTGTAGCTTTCTAGGGTCACCGACCAGACTTCCGGTCGATTGGTTTCCGGACGTTTAGATTCCGGACGATTGGTCTCCGGTCGATTGGTTTCCGGTCGATTGGTCTCCGGACGATTGGTTTCCGGTCGATTGGTCTCCGGATGATTGGTCTCCGGTCGATTGGTTTCCGGTCGATTGGTTTCCGGACGATTGGTTTCCGGATAGTCGGTATCCAAAAGCTGGCCTTTCCGGTAGCCCGGGGCCCCAGAGCGGTGAGGTTTTCGGCGGGTCCGACCGGAACGGTCAGCCAATGGCCGTTTGGAGGCTGGGCCGGGCAGTTTGGGTTTGGCGGTTTTCATCGGTCACCTTCTGGTTTTTTTTGGGCCGCCCAGAGATTTGGGCGCCGGGATGGGGTGGATTTGGGTCCGGCCAAAGGCCGGAAAAGGGGCCGGAAAAGGGCCCGGAATGGGCTCCCGGTTAGGGCCCCCGATTAGGGCCTTTGGTTAAGGCCCTGGGTTGGGTTTGGCTGGATTGGTTTGGTCGGCCGTTTCGCGCCGGAGGCCTTTTTTCGTTACCAGCGGCCCGATCGCCTTTAGGGCAAAGTTTGAGGCGGTTAGGGTGCCGGCCTGGACGCGTTTGGCGTCCTCGATTTCCCCGTGGTGATCGCCCCCGCCGCCGATCCAGACCATGACCCGATCCGGAAGGCGCGAGACCAGCCCGAAGAGCTTCCAGGCGGCGGTCATGGCGCAAAGGCCGAGGATGGCCGAGAAGGCCACAAAGCCCATGGGGCCGATGAAGGTCTCGCCCAGGCGGTCGAAACCAAAGACGCTGAAGACGTGGCCGACCATCCGGCCAATGCCGTTTAGGAGGGCCATGGCCATCAAAAAGGCGAAGACCATCATGGGCGGTCGGAGAAGGACGCCCAGAAAGAGTAAATAGCCTCGGCGGCCGGCGTTCCCGGCCAGACCCTCGCCCTCGGGCAAGGCGTGGGCGGCCACCCACAGGGGGGCGGCGGCCAGGGCCTCGATTACCGTCACCAGCCAAGCCAAGAGGCCGGCCAGCCAAAGAACGAAGGGGATGGCCGGAAGGAAGTAGGCCAGCACGGCACCGTAACCCATCAACAGAAGGGATAGAAACACCAGATAAGGAGCGAGCGCCTCAACGGCCCCGACCACACCTCCGGCCACCGCGCTGGATACGCTCCCGGTAAAGACCGAGGCCACCTGCCCCAAAAGGCTCGACGTCGAGGCGCCAACGGCGACGGACCCGGCTGTGGCGCCAAGCTTAAGAATGAGGATCCCTTCGCCGGCTGAGACCAAAGAACGGCCCAGTCCGGCCAGGACGGGGATGGGATCGCCCTGGGCCAAGAGGACTACGACGTCGGAAAGGGGCATCCGGCCAAAGGCGGAGGAGATACTGTCGGCGAACCAGTCGGTTGAGGGAAATTCCGCCGGCGGGCCTTCGGCGGCCGAGGCCCGCTCGGGACGAAAAGCGCCGGCCAAGTAGCGATTGAGACGTTCGTGGACTATCTCGTAATCCCCCAGGGCATCCCCGTCGATGGGCGGATCGCCCCCATAAAACCTGGCCGAGGAATAATAGAGGGCGGCCGATCGCTCGCTGAGGCGGGCGATGGTCCAGTAATAGGACCCGGCCGTGGCCCAGCCGTTGTCGGCGGCCGCCTGGGAAAACTGGGCCAGATCGGAGGCCAATACCTCGGCCTCCTCGTTTCGGACGGTCTCCAGGTGGGGCCTCACGGCGTCCCGGTAGCGGGAGACGGCCTGGGCCAAGGCCCCGGTCTCGGAAAGGGTGAGCTCCATATTGGGATTGGCCAGAGTCTCCGCCAGGGGACCAAGATCGGACACCAAGGTCCTCACGGCCGAGAGCCGGGCCCGGCACAGATCCCCGGAGGGATCGGGGCAGGAAATCCTCAGACGCCCCAGATCGCCGGGTCCCAGCCCGCAGCCTTCCGGGACGGCCGGGGTCATGACCAGGATGCCTTCGACGTCGCCGTGGGCCGGCCAGTGCCGCTCGTCGACCAGGGCCCCGGAAACCCCCAGATCCATCCTTTGGCGAAAGTACTCTTGGACGGTCAGGGCTTTTAGGAGCCCCTGGCCCAGATTCCGCGAATCCTCGATCAGATCTTTGGGGGCGGCCAGAGACATTTCGCCCCCGTTTTTGACGAACTGATCCAAGCCCTGACTCCAGAGGTAATTGGCCAGATTGACGCTGCCGCCGACGAAGACCAGCATCAGGGCCTGGAAAGCCGAAAGGCCTTTGATGACCGGGGCCAAAAAGCCCAAGGCCCCGGCGAAGCGCAGCGGCATCCACAGACTCGAGTAGCGCCTACCCAAAGGCACGCCCTCGCAGGCCGTCCCGGCCACGCCCTGGATCATGACCACCACGAACAAAAGACACACCCCGGCCAGGGCCACCCAGTTGAAGGTGGCCAAGAGGTTCTGGGCCAAGGTCGCGGCCGTCCCGGCCTGCCCGGATCCGCCAACCAAACCCTCCCAACCCGGGCCCAAAAGGACGTTCAGGATCCTGGCCCCCTGATCGTTGGGCGGAAGGCTCGTAAATAACGCCAAGGTTTCGTTCATTTGGTTACCCAAAACCGGTTAGGCCCACGGCTGCCCACGGGCCGCCCCCGCCGGCGGGGCATCGGCGGGACGGTAGGGCTTTCGGGCCAGGCCGGGGATGCGGCGACCGAGGTAGGGGCAATTAAGGTTTCACTGGCCGAGGTTGGGGCGGCCAAGCCCTCGGCCGTTGTGGCTGCGGCGGCCAAGGTAACGGTTTCCGATTTTGCGGTGACCGAGGTTGAGGCGGCCAAGGAAGCGGCGACCGAGGTTGCGGCGGCCGAGGTGGCGGTTGGCGAGGTTGCGGCGTTGGTAACCTCGGGAGTCGGGTTCCCGTCGGCCGGCTGGATCGGGCCGGCGGTTGGGTCTTGGGACGGGGCACTTTTGCCCTCGGACGCGG
>JAIRNQ010000088.1 GCA_031257955.1 Deltaproteobacteria bacterium
CGTAACCAGCATGTCATATACCGCCTATCTGGCTTCGCCATATATATGCAAGCTCGCCTATGCACCCTGCCGAATCGGGTTCGTTATCCTACGGACTGCTCTTTCACCTCCGATTGCTCTCCACCCCACATTGCTGTGACGCAGTTACCATTGGTTACAAGGGTTGGGGCTCCACCCTTGGTAAGGACTTTCGCCTTACTGACAAAGCACCTTCACAGGCGCACATATTTTAAACTTTTTCCGCTGTCAAGTAAAAATCCATTGGCCGGATGTGGGGCCTCGGGGCTGGAGATTTTGGAGAAAAGGCGACTGGGGTAGGACTCGGAAGCCCGCGGACCGTGGAGGGTTTCTGAGAGGCCAGGGAGGGCCCGGCACCTGGAGGGACTGTTGTCTGGAGGGTATGGGCACTGAATCACATTGAAGGTATCGGAGAGAACTACAGATACCAAGGAGGGCCCCCGGCACCCGAAGGTCGCCGAAAGGTGGAGTAACTGGGCGTCTTGGTTGAGTATTTAGGTAGGGGTTGGCTGGGCGGGGAGAATTGTGGGATAGGCTTGGCTGAGGTCAAAGGTGTAAATTTGGTGATATTGATAGTGTTATTCAACAATATATTATATAGTTATTTAACCTAAGTTGTAACCTTGGATGGAATTTGTTATGATGTGTTAAGTTAAGTGAGGATTTTTGGTTCAGGCTTTTGGGCTAAACTGGGCCCAACATTGGCTAGCCCGGCCTCGGGCAAGTGGGGTGAGTGAGGCGGAAGAACGGAGGGGTGCCGAGGGGCACGAACTATCGACGGTAACCGAGGGGCATGAAGGCTGGGGACAGGCAGCGAAAGACATGAACGATTGACGAAAGACGAAGGGCGTGATCGATAAGCGGAAGGCAAAGGGCATTATGGCTGAGGACGGGCGCCGAAGGACATGAACTATAGGGACGGGAGCCGAGGGGCATGAACGTCAGACAAGCGCTAAGGGACATTAGGGCCAAGGCTAAGGAGTATCGCGGCGAGCAGCTGGCTCTTTTGGGCCGGCTCGTCTCGGTTGACAGCGGCACGGGCAACGCGGCCGGGAACCTCCGTGTGGTTGAGATTTTGGAGGGAGCCTTGGAAGGCGTGGCCAGGGTCGTTGAGCGCCGGGAGGTAAGTGGGGTTGGGACGCACCTGATCGCCCGGGTTGGGCAAATTGGGGCGGGGCGGAAGGTGCTGTGCTTGGCCCACCTGGACACGGTCTTTGAAAGCGGCCAGGCCAAGGAATTTCCCTTTAGGGTGGAGGACGACACCGTCTATGGGCTGGGGGTGGTCGATTGCAAGGCGGGCGTGGCCGTCTCGCTTTACGCGATTAAAATCGCCGGCGAGCTGGGACTAATTCCGGGGGATTTGGAAATAGCCCTGATATACGACTGCGACGAGGAAACCGGATCGGAGACGGCCAGAGGGCTTATCGCAAGCGAGGCCAAGGACGCCCAAGCGGCTTTCGTTTTTGAGCCTTCCCCGGGCCGGGAAGGATTCGTCAGCCACGCCGGCGGGTCGGTCTTTGGGAGCGTCTCGGTCGAGTCCCAAGTTATGGCCTTAGCGGCCGGCGGCGCGGGCAACCGGGACGCGACCCTGGCAATCGCTCGGATAACCGCCTCGCTGGAAAGCCACAACGACCCTTCGAGGGGGATTTTTTTTCACGTTTTCCCCCGCGCCCCCAAGCCCGACTGGGCCTTGGCTAAGGGTATGGCGGGGAGGAGAATGGCCGGAGAAGGCCAAGAGGGCGCGGGCGGTGGGGAGGCCAGAGAACTCGAAGGTCGGGCCGGGGTGGAATTTTTGGCCACCTTTCGGGACGGGGTTGGACTCAAATACGTAAACGATACGTTGGACAAATTGGGGGCCAGCGCCTGGGCGCCGGGCTGTCGGATAACCTTGGAACGTGAGGCCAGGGTGCCGACGGAGGCTCGGAGAGCGGGAACGCTAAAGGCCGCCGCCTTGGCCAAAACCGCCGGGGCCAAGCTGGGCTTGGCCTTGGCCGAGGAAGGGCCAACGTCTCTGTCGGACGGGTCGTGGTGCTCATTTTACGGGCTTCCGACCTTGGACTCGCTGGGCCCTTCCGCCCGCGACATACACACCGAGCGGGAAGCCATGTCCCTTAAGAATTTTTACGAAAGGACCGAGCTTTTCGCCATGATAGTCGCCCTGTTGGAAAAAGAATTCTTCCGGGGCTAGGCCTTGCGCCCCGAACCGTTGGTCCTGCCGGATGTTTGGGTCCGGCCGGAGGTTTGGGCCCGGCCGGAGGCGTGGGCCTGGACGGAGGCGTGGGCCTGGACGGGGTGGGCTTGGCCATGGGCCGGGGAGGAACCGGGGCGGTCGCGCTTGGCGGCGGACTGGCCCTTTTGGGCCAAGGCCTCCTTGAGCCGGCGGCTGACAAAATTAAACATCTGGGCCGGCTTCATGGCGCCCTTGGGATCCACCGATGAGAGCGGCATTTCTGCCCTGGACATGTTCTTGTGGCCGCCGGCCGAGCCGTAGGCCCCAAAGGCCTCCTGGGCCAGGGTGCCCAAGTTGCTGGTCCTAATGCCCAGCGACCGCAAGACCACCACCAACTTTCCGTCAAAGACCCCGCAAGCGAAGGCCCGCCTCACCCCCTCTATCTGCATGAGAAAATCCGCCGCCACCACCAGGGTATCGGCGTGGTCGAGCGCGTCGAAGTAGATGGCGGCGAAGTTATTGTGGAAGACGGCCGTGTTAAGGCCGGACAAAAGGTACTTGAAGGACTTGCGCCCGATGGGGGCCTGCTCGATCTTGCTCAGAAGCGGCAGGTGGATCAGCGGGTAGAGCCAGCGAAAGGCTTGCATGTCCTCGATCTGGCCTTGGCGCACAAAATTAAGGGTATCGGTTTTGATGGCGTAAAAGAGGGCCGTGGCCAGGAGCTGGTTGGGCTTAATCTTGGCCGCTTTTAGGTATTGGCAAAATATGGTCGCCGTGGCCCCGTAATCGGCGCGGATGTCCACAAACTCGGGTTGCGTCTGACGGGGGTTACGCGGGCCCACCGGGTGGTGATCGACGACCACGGAGAAGTGGAGGTCGGCGGTTTGGGGCGTATGGTGGGGCTGGGAGTCGACCATGGCCATTTTGGTGTAGTGGGACAAGTCCTCGTCGGCCAAGAGGCGCAACTGGAGGCCCAGGGCCTTGAGCAACCGAAGGTTGTCCGGCCGGCGACAAACATTGGTGCTGGCCACGGTAACGTGGGCCACCCGGCGCCACAGAAGCCGCTTTAGGGCCACGGAACTGGCTATGGAATCGGGGTCGGCCGTTATGACGATCAGCACCCGGTCCTCATGGGAAAAGTGATTCAGCAAGGGAACCTTGCTCGACCGTTTGGTGCCGTGGCAAGGATCTTTGTTTGATTCGGGCATACTCGTGACCCAGGGTTTCCCCCGGCCGCGTCCGGGGTGAAATGGCGCGCAATTCTATGTTACGCGAGTAAAAACGTATAGCCTGATTTGGGGTAACACAAACGGTTCCGCTCAGCCGGGCGACCAAGGCGCTCGCCGCCTGGGGCCGGCACTAACGGTTCTGCCGGGAGTGTCGGCCAAGGGGCGTAGCCGATGGCTTGGCCAAAGGCCGGGACGGTACCGGGCCAGGGGCAAGAAGCCGTTATGTTAAGTTAAAGAATGTAACTTTAGCCAATAAAAAATTGTTTAGCCTATACGTTAATAAAAAAGTATCTATGTTATCTATCTTTAAATGGTTTATTACCGATATCATATGTTATTGGCCAAAACTTACAGTAAATTTTAATTGCGCAATAAGGCCTAATTTGCTAAAAACAAGCATTCTTCCCGCCTAATATTTTACTTTGCTAAGCCCGATAATACAAGGTCGGGAGGGACGGCCGAGAAGGACTGTCGGGACGGTCGGGGAAGGCCGGGGAAGGTCGATGGGAAGGCCTGGAAGTACGGCCTGGGAGGAACGGTACGGAGGGACGGCCTGGAAGGGCGGCGGGGAAGGCGCCGCCCGGCTTTGGGACCGGGCGGGGGGGTGACCAGTGGCCGGCCAGTGAGGGGCTGGTGGGTTAGTTGTCCAGGTCTTCCTGGTCCAGGG
>JAIRNQ010000338.1 GCA_031257955.1 Deltaproteobacteria bacterium
CGGCGCGCGGCCAATACGGGCGACACTTGGCCCTAAACGCCAGATATGTCCCCCACCAGGGAACACACGGCGCGCGGCCAATACGGGCGACACTTGGCCCTAAACGCCAGATATGGCCCCCATCAGGGAACACACGGCGCGCGGCCAATACGGGCGACACTTGGCCCTAAACGCCAGATATGGCCCCCACCAGGGAACGCGGGGATTGCCCGGATATTTTAGCCGCCCTGACCCCTAGCCCGTCTTCGAGGATAAGGTAGGACAATTGGCAGATGGATCCGGGATTTAACCCGATCGCCTCCGGGTCAAAGACTATAAATTTTATGGACTAAACTTTTAAAAGACATACCTTGATACGACAAAAATAATTATCAACGATCGTCAAACACCCCGAAACTAGTTTGCGGGCAACAAATTTAGCTTTTAATTCTACGCCGTTATTGAACCGTGCCTGCCAATATGGGGTTTTTACGCCTTGATCTATTTTGCCTGGTACCGGGCCTGAAATATATCTCAGCAGATCCATTTTTAGGCCAAACAATTCCTCCATGGGCCAAAAGCGACGAAATGGCCTTTAGTCACCACTCGGGAAGAAATCAACCATAAAAATCTTAAGTTAAAGTTTATTCTGGTGAAATATGCCATAACGACGAACGGGTGTCAAGATTTATTTGACACTGACCGGTCGGGCCAACCCCCAGGCCGTCAACGGCCTGGACCCTACCCGCCCGCCGGCGCCGCCACGGGTAAGGCCAAGTCCGGGGACGCGACAATTATCCGCCGGCGCCAAGAGCCCACGGGCATAAAAAAGCCGCGCCCAAAAGACGCGGCTCATAATGAGGCTCGGCCGGATTTCGAAGTCGCGGCTATTTCAGGCCCTGAAGATACTCGTAGGCCCCCATGGCCGCCAGGGCCCCGTCGGCGGCGGCCGTCACGATTTGCCTAAGGGGGGTGTCCCTGACGTCGCCGGCGGCAAAAATGCCTGGCACGTTGGTCCTAAGGACGGTATCGGTGACCAGCCAGCCCCCTTCGGCTTTGGCGATTTCCTCGGGCAAAAACTCCGTGTGGGGGGCGTTTCCGATGAACATGAAAACCCCCGGGGTATTAAGTTCAGTAGTCTTTCCAGTCTTTTTGTCCTTTATGGACAAACCTTGTACATCGTTAGTTCCTAAAATATCGTCCACTTCATGGCTTAGGTGGGTCACGATCTTGGGATTTTTGGCCAAACGGTCCCTCACCAGCCGGTCGGCCCTAAACTCGTCCCGCCGGTGGATAACGTGCACCTTGGAGGCGTGGTTGGTTAAATACATGGCCTGCTCCAAGGCCGAGTTGCCGCCCCCGACCACGGCCACTTCCTTGCCCCTATAAAAGCCCCCGTCGCAGATGGCGCAGAAGCTGACTCCCCTCCCGGCCATGGCCCTGGCCTTGTCAGAATCCAGGTTTTTATGGTAAGCCCCGGTGGCCACGATTATGGCCTGGGCCTTAATGTCCCCGCCCTCGGTTTTTAACGTGTGCCAGCCCCCGCTGCCTTCCCCCGCCGTTTCCAAGCCGGTAACCATGGCGTCCATGAACTCGGCCCCAAAGGCCCGGGCCTGGTTATGCATGTTCTCCGAGAGTTCCTCCCCGGTGGTAATGCCCAAACCGGGCCAGTTCTCGATATCCCCGGTCAACCGCATCTGCCCGCCGGCGATGGTCCTCTCCAACACCAACACCGAAAGCCCGGCCCGGCATCCGTAAATGGCCGCCGTCAAACCGGCGGGCCCGGCCCCGATAATCACCAACTCGCGCTCTGACATCGTTTTCCTCGCCTTTCCCTCTCGCGCCGGGCCGGCCTCACTGGCGACAGGCCTTTTCGCCGGCGCCAACGCGCCTTTTGGCCATCCCACGGTTACCCTGGCTTCCACTCGGACAAGCCCTCGGCCAAGGGACTCGGCCAAGGACTCGGCTAAGTCTGGTTCCCGGCCCTCCCAGTAGGGCCCAAAGACCACCGTATCCGCCGTGCCCCCAACCGCGAGGCCCTTAATCGTAGCATTTTTAAGCGCCCAACTTCAAGAAAAGAATTTACTCACTAAATACCCTGAAAATATACCATTTATACTTTTAATTACCTTCTTCAAGATATTGTTATTTAGAACGTATCCAGCCAAGTCGGTGGGTCCCGGTCCCGGCCAGCCCCCGCTCGGCGACCAATTCCCCGCCTTTGGAAATATCCGCTACCCCGGTTCGTTAACCATGATATAATTTGCCGAAACGATCCAGCGTCAAGTCGGTAAGTACCAAAACCTATCGGCGCGCCAGGATAGCCCTTACCAGCCCGAGCCTGTGTCACCGCCCATGGTCGCGACCGTGGGCCCGGCCAAAGGCCCCTACCAGCCCAGACGACGCCACCGACCATATTCGTCACCTCCCGTTGGCGCGACCACAGGCCCTTTCCAGAGAGGCCCCTGGGCCTTGCCACAAGGCCCGTCAGCGCGTCTTGCGGCCAGACAGGTACCAGGGTAGCCCCAAGCAGACCAAAGGCCCTCCAGCGCGACCACAGGCCCTTCGACGGGCCTCGCCGCCAACCAGGCCGGCGCCGCTGCCGTCCCAGCGAACCGTTCCCTTTCGGCGCCGCCCAACAAACCCTCCATCCCGGCTTCCGGCGGCCAAAACGAAAGCCGCTTGCGATTTACCGGGACGATTATCGGGAAACGATAACGGCGATTAACCGCCCGCGAGGGCCTTCCCCGGCCCCGTTCCTGGTCCATGCCAAAAACCAAGCTTTGGCCAGGGCCAACGATTATAACCAAGCCCCATAAGGCTTTTCTCAATCGGCGCCGCCCAGGCGCCTTTTATCGGAGCGATTATGGACAGACGATCATTTATCAAAACTCTGGTCGGCGGGGCCGCCATCCTGGGTCTCGGAAACGCGGTTGGACGGGGCCCCGGCGCCTCGCCGGCTTTGGCCCAAGGCTACCCGGATCTAGTGGCCGTCAAGGGAACCGACGTGACCACCATGTACGATCGGGCCATGCAAGCCATCGGCGGGCTGGAGCGCTTTGTTTCCAAGGGCCAGAAGGTCTTGATTAAGCCTAATATGGGCTGGGCCGTTGAGCCCTCCAGGGCCGCCAACACCAGCCCGGAGCTCTTGGCCCACATCGTCAAAAACGCCAAAGCCCTGGGGGCCGCCAAAATCAGCGTCTTTGACAACACCTGCGACAACTGGAAGAACGCCTACTCTACCTCGGGCCTGGAGGCAGCGGCCACCGCGGCCGGCGCCGAAGTCGCCCCGGCCAACAGCGAAAAGTATTTCCAGAAAGTGAACCTCCCGGGGACCACCGAACTGGGAGAAACCTCCTACCACGAGCTGTACCTGGACGCGGACGTGATCATAAACGTGCCGGTCCTAAAGCACCATGGCGGGGCCAAGATGACCGCGGCCCTCAAAAACATGATGGGCGCCATCTGGGATCGCTCGGATCTCCACTGGGGCGGGCTCGACAAGTGCATCCCCGAGCTAATGCTCTATACAAAACCCACCCTAAACAGAGTCGAGGCCCAAAGGGTCAGGCTCACCAATGGGCCCAGGGGACACGGCGATTCCCAGTAC
>JAIRNQ010000339.1 GCA_031257955.1 Deltaproteobacteria bacterium
CCGGAAGGAAAACCCCTGACGCCCCCACCCAAATGCGAGATCTGGGGCATCGAACCGGAAACTGGCTATTTTCGGGTTAGGCTAACAAACGGTTTCGCCAAGGGCCTCATTCGCCCAGAGGGCGGCCTTCTCGTGCCCGTGGCCTACGATGACATTACAGCCGTGCCGGAATCGGGAATTTGGCTTGCCTCGCGCCTCGACGTAACCACTAAAGCCCAGTTAATCGGTACCATCTTAACCGGCGTCAATCTTGGCCCTTTTGGCGGGGACAGTGTGACCGTGGACGTTTACGACTCCTCGGGCCAAACGATACGCTCCTTCCGGTCCAAACACTGGCCAACGGTTTCCGGGGATACGTACTCATATGAGAGCAAGGGCTCCAAACGCCACGTTAACGCCCTTACCGGCGAGCCAGTTCCTACCGTAGCCAAACAATCTTCACCCGCTTCCCCAGATGGATTTAGATTTTTTCAAAAAGCTGGGAAATACGGAATCAAAACAACCGACGGAACCGTCTTGGCGCCGCCGATCTACCGGCGGCTGAAGTACCTGGGAGGTTCTTTGTTCGCGGCTGCCCTGGCGGGCGGTAAAGACGCGGAACAAAAATGGGGGGCGATAGATCCTACCGGCAAGGCAATCGTCCCCTTCTCCTTCGACGTCCTTGAAGCCGTTAATTTTCCCGACCGCGACACCGGACCGATTTTAACCCACGGGAACTTGGATGGCCGAAAAACTGGCTATTGGCTCGTGGATAGGACGGGCCGCTTCCTTAACCCCCGGGATAGCCCATTCGAGAAGCTTTACATTTTTAATTCCGTGGGGCAAGCGGAGGCGAGACTAAACGGAAAAGTCGGGATCGTTAACCATAAAGGCCAAGTGATAGTTCCCATCGAGTACGACTCCATTCTGGAGGAACGGCCAACCGAGCCAGAAAACCCACGCGGAGCCTCCCCTGGCCCATCCGACGGAAAGAATCTTTCTAACGGTACGGACCTTTCTAACGTCCCGGACCCTTCTGGCCAATCTGCCACGCGGGTTGAAGATTATCTGTACCGGGTGCGGCTCGATGATTTTTGGGGCTTGTACGATGGTGCCGGCAAGGCCCTTATCCCCGTCCGATACGGGTTCGTCGACGTTGAATCTGGTCAAGAATGGGCCAGGGTGGAAGGCGAAGGCCGCCAGGGCTAGGGCTGGTCAATCTCCATACCGGCCAAGTCATCGAACCGATATATGGCAGTGTGAGCCTTTATCCAAGTTTTTTTGTAGCCTGGACCGACGATGACGGAAAGGAAAAGAATTTGTTGTTGGACAAAAGTGGGAAAGAGTTCGGGAGTTACGATAGGGCCCACTGGTTTGAAAACGCTCAAGTCCTAGCGGTTAGGGGACCAGACCAACGGTACGCTCTAATGGACAAAAATGGCGACCTGATAACGGAATTCCTCTATGATGACGTTTCTAAGGCCAAAGGTCCTTTTGTTTGGGGTGAGCTCGGGAAAGGCGAAGTTCTTTTGGATAGCCATGGCCACGAATACCGAATTATCGAGTAACCGGGGAGCCCTTTGGGAACGGCCAACTTGGACAATGCCAACGGTGCCGACCCGACAGTCTCCCCTTGACCACCCAAGCCGCTAGTTTATGGCTGCCGGAGCCACCGCCCGATTCTTTGACGCGTTCGCAATAAGTCTTTTTTCCCAGTCGCTGATGCTTTAAATCATTGATTATTGGCGATTAAGCCGCGCCATTTTCACAATTTTGGGGTTTCTGCGAACGCATCGTCTTTAGGGCTTGGGCTAAAATGGCAAGGCTGGGACGCCGATCATGGATGGGGCAAGGCGTGGTCTCCGCCGACCGCAAACGGCCCAAGAACGGCCTTGGATGTATAGCCAAAGACATTCATCCTCGTCCGCTAAGGGGCGGCAGACGGACCCACGGGCCGCTGGCCGGGTCGGAATATCCAGCTTGACCCATTGACCCATAGATATGGGCTCATCGTTACCGGTTGCCAAAATTAACCCTATAATATCCCCAATCAAGCGGCCAAGGCCGCTCCTCACCGCCAACTAAACCTCAGCGAACCGGTATTTCAGGTCTTCTAGACCAGTTGCCCAACTATCCGTTTGAAAGCTTACCTCTGCGACTGTTTGGTTCAACCATAGTTTGAAAGCCTCGGATTTTAGCGGATTTCTAAGCCATTGACCCAACCATCCGCCGGAATGATCGGTTTTTCGTCTAGTTGCTCGTAAAACACAATCTTGGTAGCTGGCTCAGTCGCCTGGACCCATAAAATGCCCCTTTGTAAGCTACGAAAAATACGAACAAAACATAATTATTTTAAATTTTTTCAAAAAAAATGCGATTTAGCCCTTGACTTTTCATAAAAAATGTGTATACTATACAAATCGATCAAACGCTACCAAAAATATACTTAACTTATCCTACTTTACAGCTTTTGGGGCAAAATGATTATTTTGGTTTGTTAAGCCTTAATTAGTACACCTTTTTGATTATCATGAGTAAATCAGCCATTTTTACCTCATTTATGCCGTGTACCATAAGTAGTTTTCCAGAAGCGGCCATTTTACCAATTTGTACCCTGAACCCATAGGCATTTTAATTTCGACCAACATATTCACCTAAATAATATGGCATTTTTTCGTCATCAAACATTATTGCCTATATAATCGCCTTCTATACGTCAAATCTGTCATTTAACGAAAGGTTAGGTTAACAAATGAAAAACATCCTCAATCTCGACTTCGTCGTCTACCCCGTTTCCCAAATCCTCCTCGGCCAGTCCTTGGCCCTCTCCTTCCGTGCCATCCAAACCTTGGCCAACGGCCAAGGTCGGTCCTTCCCCGGGGGGCTCGCGCCGAAATCGCGGACCCGAAAGAGCCAAGCCCGGCGTCCCAAAAAACGCTGGACCGGGCCATGGCCTACCGTCTCTCGTCTTCCCTATACAGAAAACTAAAACTTTGTAACCCAATCCTTAACCGCTCTTGGCTCGCGAATTTGATAAATTCGCGGACGGGTGAAACTTTCGCCAAATTTTCTGGCTATTTTTTAGCCCTTTAGCCACTTAGGTATTGAATTTCTTGGTTTTCGCCTCGTTCAAGGTTAAATCCGAGCTTGGTAGCCTAACTAAGCCGCCTAGTCTCATTCAATAACCTAGTGCTAAGGTTATGAAAAATAGAATCGAAAAATTTTTATTTTTTTTGAAAAAAAAATGGTTTTTAACCCTTGACATCTCTCGAAACAGGAGTTACTTTCTCTTTTCCTTCATTCTATAACTGTTTCGAGCCTAAACCCAAGCCGGATTGCTTTGGTTTCTCGTTTAGGCGATTATCCATGGGCATTTCCCAAACTGGAGGTAAACCATTTTCAATAGGGGAAAGAAAATCCCCTTTAACTCACCAAAACCGATAACGGAACCCACTAGAAAAAATCAGCCCTTTTTAACCCGTTTCGGGAACGGATCGACTCACTTTCTCTCCTAAATAACCGTTACCCCCAAATGGCCTTATTTGGCCAAAAAAAGTTTGCGCGTCGTCACCCATAACCAGTTAGCGATTTTAATTAACTTAATCATCTTATTTAGTAACTCTAGCCATAGATACGCCAACCATTTCTCTTAACGTTTGAACGGGGGATCACCGAATGAAACGCGTCATCACTCTCTCCTTCACCTTTTCCCTTTGTTTCCCAATTCTTATCGGCCAAGCCCTGGCCGATTCGCCCAGGCTCGCCGGCTACCATATCCTGACCGGAGCCCACGGGAACCTCTCCCACAAGAGCCCGGTTCCCAAAAAACGTCCCGGTTACGGCCATTCTTCGGACCTTAGCCGAAAGAGCCCGCGCCCCAACCAAGGCGGGCGAGGGATGGGCCAGGGTTCCAATCGCTCCAGCAGTCGCGACCGGGCGGCCCATAAGGCCCATCCGATGGGCCAAAAGCGTCCAGACTACCGCCAACGGCTTGGCCTGGGCTCGTCCGACCATAACCGGCCTGACCGGACCCGTCACGACCGCAACCGGCCCAGCCGGGGCCAGTCCGGCCGTCAGGCCATCGATCGGCAAGTCGCCGAACGACAAGCGGTCGAAGAAGCCAGCCGACAAGTCGCCTACGTCCCCGTTCCCGCCCTTGAGCCGGGACCCCAGCCCACCTTTTCCATCGAACTAAGCGACGGCTTAAGTTTCGAGATTGGCGACGGACGGGGAATCAACTTTAGCTTTGGTCTGGACGGCGGGGGCTTTGGCCTCGGTATCGGCTTCGATAACGGTGCCTACTAACAATTCCTAACTTTAGTGATTTTAACTAACCTTTAGACAAACAAACTAACCCAAAAAGGTAGAACATGTTGCAAATCTTGAAAACGTTTCTCGCCCTGGCCATCTTGGCCCAGCTTCTCCCCAACTTCGCCTCGGCCGACGGGGCCAACCGGCAAAGCGACCGCGGCCTTCGGCCAATCCAGGATACCGGCGGTGATTCTTTCGACCTGCCTACCTCCAACCCCCGGACTGGCGCCGGGCAATCCGGGCGCCTTTCTGCCGAAAACGCTCCGGACTTCGGCAATGGGGCCGGCCTTGATACCGGCCTTAACGACAACCTGGACACCGGTTTGGAATCGGGCCTCGAAGTCGGCTTGGACGATGGCTTGTCTGACGACTCGGCCGCCGACCCGTCCGGCGATCCCAGCCTAGAAAACCAACGTTACTCCAACCCGGCGGCCGAAAGGGGACTGGGTTTTGGCGATAACCGGACCAAAAGCCGGCGCCAATCGCCCGAATCCTCCCGGGAATATCGCTCGGGGAGAGGCAGCGACCATGACCATGGCCGGTCCTGGGACCGTGCGCCTTCCAAACGGAACCATGGCCACGGCAAGGGCTATGGCCAGCGTAACCACCAAAGCCGCGACCACGACCGCGGCCGGTCCTGGGACCGCGGGCCTTCCGGGCGGAACCATGGCCACGGCAAGGGCTACGGCCAGCGTAACCACCAAAGCCCCGACCAGGGTCACGGCAAAGGCTATGGGCACCGTAATCGGAGCGTTCGCGACCATGGGCTCGGTGCCGGCCAAGGCGGGCGCCAGGCCAAAAAATGGAACGCCTCACCCAAACGGAAACACAGGCGCTAGCCAAGCGCCCTAAACCCCGGCCCCACGGCCGCCAGCCGTGGGGCCCCTTTACCATTTGTTTTGACGACGTGGGCTTTGGCCCCGCTATCGGTTTCCATGACGGAACCTAGGCAGAATTCCTAACTTTTACGATTTGACTATCCTTTAGACAAACAAACTAATCCAAAAAGGTAGAACATGTTACACATTTTTAAAACGCTTCTCGCCCTGGCCATCTTGGCCCAGCTTCTCCCCAACTTCGCCTCGGCCGACGGGGCCAACCGGCAAAGCGGCCGCGGCCTTCGGCCAATCCAGGATATCGGCGGTGATTCTTTCGACCTACCTCCCTCCAACCCCTGGACTGGCGCCGGGCAATCCGGGCGCCTTTCTGCCGAAAACGCTCCGGACTTCGGCAATGGGGCCGGCCTTGATACCGGCCTTGACGCAAGCCTGGACGCCAGCCTGGAATCGGGCCTCGAAGTCGGCTTGGACGATGGCTTGACTGACGATTCGACCGCCAACCCGGCGGGCGAAAGGGGATTGGGTTTTGGCGATAACCGGACCCAAAGCCGCCGCCAGTCGCCCGAATCCTCCCGGGAATATCGCTCAGGGAGAGGCAGCGACAATGACCATGACCGGTCCTGGGAGCGCCACCGCTCCGGGAGGAACCATGGCCACGGCAAGGGCTACGGCCCGCGTAGCCATCAAAGTCGCGACCACGACCGCGACCGGTCCTGGGAGCGCCACCGCTCCGGGCGGAACCATGGCCACGTCAAGGGCTACGGCCAGCGTAGCCACCAAAACCGCGACCACGGTCACGGCCGGTCCTGGGACCGCCACCGCTACGGGAGGAACCATGGCCACGGCAAGGGCTACGGCCAGCGTAGCCACCAAAGCCGCGACTACGGTCACGGCCGGTCCTGGGA
>JAIRNQ010000018.1 GCA_031257955.1 Deltaproteobacteria bacterium
ATTATCGCCGGTCAACCTTTCCCCGCCAGCCTGGAGCCCAGGCAGCCCATAGCTTCGGGCCTAGCTGGCTACGTCCACTCCAGCTCCCAACCCCTGGCCATAACTTCCATCAAAAACGTCGAACAGCTCTCTTTCGTCTTCCATCCCGGCGATCCCCTAAAAAAGGCCGTCACCTTTTACGGCTGGCCCTTGGTTTATAACCAAGCCGTCAGGGGTTCGCTTCTTTTGGCCGGTAAATCCGGTCAGCTCCTCAGCGACGAGGCCATCCACTTTCTCGATTTTGCCGCCCTGCGGCTCTCCTCCCATTACCAACAGTTTAAGCTCCTAAACCGGGTGGTGGAACTCAACCAGCTGGACGCCCAGACGGGCTTACCCCACCGAACTTTTTTTATCCAAAGACTGGAAAAGCTAATAGAGACCCACAAAAACGAAGGCGTGAGCCTCTCGCTCCTTAACGTCTCCGGTTTTGGCCGTTACGCCATGGGCTTTGGCCAAGCCGAGGCCACCAAACTCCTAAAGGAGCTGGCCAAGGAGCTTCTGGAAAACTCCGCCCCGGAGTGGGAACTGGGCCATCTCTCCTACGGACTCTTCGCTTTGGCCGCCCCGACCGCGGATAAATTCAACCTCGACAACGTGGCCGCCAATTTCCAAAGGGTCCTTAGCGAATGGTCCATCCCGACCCGCACTGGCCGGGTCAATTTCGCCTACCACCGGGCCGAAGCCAACTACCCCAATGACGGTTCCAAACCGGAGACGCTGGTTGAGGTGGCCTTGTCCAACCTGGCCGCCACCGCCTGAGCCGGCCCTCCGCCCGCTCCGGCGCCCCTCCCTGGGGCCCCTCCCGGGTCCCGGGGTCTAGCCCGAGCCGACCACCTTCCAGAGCCGGCACCTCCCAAGCCAGCGCCGCCAGGCCGTGCTTTCGCGCCCCGCCCTTTGCCTCTTGGCACCACAATTCGGATTATCTAAGGAAAACGACATATCGCGCTGGAATGTGCTATAATTGCTCATTGAGGGCCATTCTGGTCGCTTTCCCGGGTGGACTTTCCTTTTGCGGGGCCCGGCCCTATCCGTCCAACCTTGGCCAAGGGAACGCCCAGATTTATTTAGCCTACTTGGCGGGAGACTTTTTGCCCCAATTTCCAAGAAAACAACCTTCCGATAAGGACGGGACTTGGATCGTAACTAGACTCATAAAAAAAAGTAGGACAAATCTTCCCCGGTAAACGATATCTCGATTAAACTTATAAATTTTTCTTGTATCTAGCGAGAACAATATAATATAACCTCCCTAACAATTTTAAAATATCCAACGCAATTTTATTCGAGCCTAAAAATAATCCCGATCGCTTTAAAATCGCCTTTAGCGTTACTATTTTCTTAGTTATGTGATATTATAGAGTTTATGGAGTAAATCTCATCGATAGCTGATTATCGGTCTCGGATTGCGAAGTATCGGTCTCGGATCGCAAAGTATCGGTCTCGGATTGCGAAGTATCGGTCTCGGATCGCAAAGTATCGGTCTCGGATCGCAAAGTATCGGTCTCGGATTATGGCCCAAATATTCTCGATCGCTGGTCTTGAGTTGCGAATTGTGGTTCATGGATCATAAGTCAGGGATTATTAATCACGGGTTACCAGTTAGCGATAAATTTAGATAAAAGCCGCGCGCTACCAACAAAAACCAACTACGAATCAAGCCCGCTACGACCGTCAACCAACGATCAATCAAACGCACAACGACCATCGGATAATTCAGTCGCCCTTAAGCCCGGCCAAGGGAGCGATTTATAAAGATTGCTTTTCCCGGCTAGCTTTATCGCCCGTTTTTTTCGCCTGATTCCTTGCGGCTTTTGGCCAAAGGGGATTATGGATCTTATAAAAGGGTTAATCGATAACCCTAATATTCTAACCCGTTAACTCTATTAGCTATAAGGATTGTGGCTTTAGGGGAAGGTTTGAACAGGGAGGACCTTATGGACTTCAGCAAATTTGACCTTCTTGAGAATAAAGTCTCGGCTCTCATCGAAAAGGTAACCGAAACGGAAGCCGTTAAAAGTGAGCTGAACCAAAAAATAACCGAGGCCGAGGAGAACGCCAAAGCCTTAGCCCAAAAACTGGCCGAGTCCGAAGAGAGCGTCGAGGCCTTGCAAAAAAAACTCGCCGCGGCCGAAGACGCTTTAACCAAATCCAAGTCCGATTTAGACCGAATCCAGAAAGACAACGAAGCCTTGACCGAAATTCAGGAGTCGGCTAAGACCAAGATCGAGGAACTGATTAAAGACCGCCAGGTGGCCCTATCCAGGGTCGACACGCTTCTGGAGAAATTAGGTTCATGGTCATAGGCGCTTTTCGCCAATGTCGCGAATAATGGACTCACACCAAACCAATTCACCGCCGAGCCCCAAGGTCGGTTCCGCCAATCCGGCGGAACCATCGTCCACCCCGGCTACCGGCTCGCTTGAGGTCGTGACGGTCAAAGTATTTAACCGCCCGTGCAGCTTCAAGAGCAACCGGCCGGATCTGGTCCACCAGATCGCCTCCTTGGCCGAAGAAGAGGCCACTTTGGTTAAAGGCCAGTTCCCGGGACTGACAAACGAGATGGATTTGGCGGCGCACGTGGCTTTCCGTTTGGCCCGAAGGCTAATCAAATGCCTTCGGGACATAGGCGAACTAAACACCTCCCTTGACGAGGCCGAGGATCGCGTTGAGCGGATGGCCTTGGACATAGACCAACGCTTGGGAGAATGACCGTCTCCCAAGATAGTCTTTTCCGCCCAATAATACCGGACAATCACATAAAGCCGCACCCCTTGGGGTACGGAACCGATTATTATTACCGGTGAACTTGGAAGGATTTTATATATATGCGGAGCCGAAATGACATTCTTTTATTGCTTGATGGCTATTTCCATAGTCATCGCTTTAGTTGCGGGCTTTTATGCCGGCCAATGGTGGAAAAATAGGTATTTTAACTCAAAGATAGGAGACCTAACCAGTTACTCAAACAAGCTCGTCAGCGAAGCCGAACGGGACGTGGCCAACATTAAAAAGGAGGCTCAACTACAAGGGCAAGATCTGGTATTCCAGATGAAAAGCGAATGCGACAAAGAACTTAACGGGCGTCGCCTGGAACAAAAAAAGCAGGAGGATAGGCTAAACCAGAAAGAAGAACATTACGAGCGCCGCTCCGAGGCCCTAGCCATAAGGGAAGCCGAGGCCGGCAAAAACGAGGCCGAGCTGGTTAAGAAAGAAAAGGCCTTGGCCGACAGGGCCGAGGATATCGACCGCTTGGTAGCCGAGCAGGTCACCAAACTGGAAAGCCTGGCCCAGCTGACCACTACGGAAGCCAAAGATCTTCTCGTCAAAAGCATGGAAGAGGAAGCCCGCCACGAGGGCGGCCGCCTGATTCGGCGGATAGAAGCCGAAACCCGGGAAATCGCCGACAAGAAGGCCAAGGAAATTCTGGCCCTGGCCGTTAAGCGCTACGCCAGCGACTACGTGGCCGAGCACACCATTTCAGTGGTTAACCTTCCCAGCGAGGACATGAAAGGTCGAATCATCGGCCGAGAAGGCCGCAATATCAGGGCCATCGAGTCGGTCACGGGCGTGGACGTCATCATAGACGACACCCCCGAAGCGGTGATACTTTCGAGCTTTTCGCCCTTTAGACGCGAAATCGCCAGACAATCCCTGGAAAGGCTCATCGTCGACGGGCGCATCCACCCGGCCCGCATAGAGGAAGTGGTGGCCAAGGTCAGCGAGGAGATGGAACTCTCCCTGCGGGAGGTGGGCAAAGAGGCCGCCTTCGACGTTGGGGTTCACGGCATACACAACGAACTCATAAAACTCCTGGGCAAGCTCAAATACCGCACCAGCTTCGCCCAAAATGTCCTTCAGCATTCCATGGAAGTGGCCTTCCTTTGCGGCATCATGGCCGCCGAGCTGGATCAAAACGTCAAACAGGCCAAACGGGCCGGACTCCTTCACGACATCGGCAAAGCCGTTGACCACGAGGTCGAGGGCCCCCACGGGTTGATTGGGGCGGAACTGGCCAAGCGTTTCGGGGAATCCCCGGCGGTAGTTCATGCCATTATGGCCCACCACGAAGACGTCACCCCAGAGTCCATACTTGACGTGCTCGTTCAGGCGGCCGACTCCCTTTCCGGGGCTAGGCCTGGGGCCCGTCGCGAAATGATGGAGACCTACGTCAAGCGCCTGGAGGATCTGGAACGCATCGCCAATTCCTTTAACGGCATATCCAAGTCCTACGCCATCCAGGCCGGACGGGAAATCCGCATAATGGTTAATAGCGAAGTGGTGACCGACGACGCGGCCGTCACCATGGCCAACGACATCTGCCGCCAAGTCGAGAAGGAAATGGTCTACCCGGGCCAAATCAAAGTCACCGTCATCAGGGAGACCCGGGCCGTCAGCTTCGCCAAATAACCCCCCGAGGGCCCTTCGCTCCCCTGGCCACCCCGGTGCCCTCTGGGCCCCCTTGTCCAACCCCGGTGCCCTCTGGGCCCCCTTGTCCACCCCGGTGTCCTGGGCCCCCCTGGCCACCCCGGTGTCCTGGGCCAATAGAACCTTAGCCGCCCCGGCCCGCGGACCGACGCTAACCTTGTCCCCAATCCCCGCCTCGGCCTTTACCTCGTTGCCCCGCCAACCTCTGGCCGGCCTACCCTAGGACAACCGACCGTTCCCAAAACCCCGCCCAAGCCGACCAATCAGGCCAGAGCCTCGCGTCCAAACCCCACGCCCATGCCGACCAATCAGGCCAGAGCCTCGCGCCCAAACCCCACGCCCATGCCATCTCGCCGCCCTTAACGCTTAATTGCCTGATTCTCAACCGTGAATACAGATATTGTGCCCTACATTACGCTTCCATAACCCTTAAATTGACCCGCCTGCCCCTCGCCTATGCCTATCGACTGGGCCAAAACGTGCCCCGGCTAGCCCATGGCCTTTACCCGACTGGCTTGTTATTTTTGTTGCGGTTTTTTGTAGCTTTTGCTAAGATTACTAATTGGAATAATGTTGTATACAGCCTTAAACAATGGCTATCGGCCTTAAACAACTAGCCACTCGCAGCCTAAGTTAGATTTCTTGGTCGTTTTTTCTAGCGAATGCCACATATTTTTTCCTTGGATCCTTTTCCATGGTCGTAAAAATATCGGCTAACGCCGTATCAATACCGCCTTAATGATGATTTCGAGCCCATTTACGAGACAAACAAGATGCCTTGACCTGACTTACGGAGGCGTTAAGGCGAAATTTCCCCTGAACGGTAAGGTTCCGCATGATTATTAAATTCTGGGGTGTCCGGGGCTCGATTCCATCCCCGCCCACTCCGACGGCCCTTAAGGAAAGACTTAAAGCCGCCCTGATGGTGGCCCTTGAGATTAGGCCGGATCCGAACAGACTTACCGAGTTTCTAGACTCTCTGCCGGATAGGCTGGTCGCCACGGTCGGCGGAAACACCCCCTGCTTGGAAATCAGGGATGGGGACGATTTCATCATCATCGACGCCGGGACGGGCATCAACGCTTTGGGCCGTTCCCTTAGCGACGAACGCATCGACCCGGACGCCGAACGCCTCCGCTACCTAGTCGAGTCACAGTATCACGATCTGCCCTTTTCCCAATTCGACAAAAACGAAAAAATCCTAAATATTAACCTCCTTTTTACTCATACCCATTGGGATCACATACAGGGCTTTCCTTTTTTCACCCCCCTATACCAAAGAACCACCACTATAAACATTTACGGGAAGCGTGGTCAGCAAATCCACGATGTACTTAGACTTCAACAATCGGATCCGATACTCTTCCCGGTATGTCTGGACCACGTTGCCGCCAAACTCACTTTCCATGATTTTCCCCCCGAGGGCCTAAAGATAGGCCCCTTTGAAATCGAGTCCCTAACCCTCCCGCACCCCGGAGGCTCGTTGGCCTTTAAGATTAGGAGCGGCGGAAAAACCGTAGTTTTCGCGACCGACTATGAGTTCGTGGGTACCGACACCGAGGCCGAGAACGCCGAGTCCCGGCTCTCCAACTTCATCGAAGGGGCCGACGTCTTCGTAAGCGACACCCAATACACTTTTCTCGAAAGCATGACCAAAGAAGGCTGGGGTCACTCAAGTCCCCTCAAAGTTGCCGAAATGGCCCTCCACGCCGGCGTCAAAAAATTCTTCCTCTTCCACCACGACCCCTTTTACAGCGACCAAAAACTCTACGAGATGCTTGAACGCACCCACTCTTACACCAAACTTCTCAGTAACGACCACGGCATGTTCATAGACCTAGCCATAGAAGGCCGCCAAATTGAGGTCTAAAGCCTCTCCCCCCGCATTACCAACCAACTCACCCCTATTACCATTTATTGCCTCCCACAGACAATCAATCAGCCGGCTCGCTTTGGCCGGCATACTTTTAGCCGCTAAATGTAAGCCATTTTGTCCCAGCCCAAGCTGATTCGTTCGTAAAATTCTCCTTTTTAGTAGCATAGTTCGATAACAACCTTGAATTATTGGCTAAAATTATAGACCTTAAGCTAGGTATAGAGTTGAATTAATCGATCAATTTTGATAAATTAAGATATTTATGCTACTATTATCAATAAGATACACCGCTAGTTCCTATGAAGAACAACTTCTTGCGAGAGCATCCAAGCTGATTATTTTGCCCAAAAGCCTCCCGCCAGACCTTTGGAGCTTTTGTCTTTCACTCTTTCAACCTTGCCCCATTGACCAATTGCGGATATCGCATATACCTATATCCCAAAGGCCTATATAACAGGTTTTGCGGGACACAAACAATTTTTCAATTTTTTATACAACGCGTGGGGCGGCT
>JAIRNQ010000074.1 GCA_031257955.1 Deltaproteobacteria bacterium
TTTAGATTCATCAGCCCATAAATTTGTTGTCAATGTTGATGTTGCGCAAGACAACGTTATCAGCAACGTTTGGACAGCTTGAACAGTCACTTTCTAGACAATTCAAGACGTCAGGAACAGGCAAACTGGCGTCTTTCATAACCGCCGAAACAATTTGTTAGTTCAGCTACTTATACCTCAGAGCAACCATTTTTTCCGCCAACGAATACTGGGTCCATTGCCGCCACCAAATCCGAGGCGGTTCGCTCAGCCTCGCCTTAAACCAAGTCCCGTAAGCTGCGACGTTAATGGTCTTGGCTCTTCCTTCACTATCCCCAATTGACCGCCCAGCTCGATCGACTGGCCATCTTTCATTCCCAAAACACCACCATCCTGACTCGAGCTGTCTTTATTTATTTTTGGTCTATCAAAACTAAACCCTGAATTCACCGTTTTCTATTTATTGTCTCCAAGCGCAAAATCATCTTTGTTCATTTTTATCCTATCAAAACCTGGCTCTGAAAGTTCTTTAGTCATTATTGAAATATCAATTCCAGGCACCAAAACATCTTTGTTTATTTTTAAAATATCAAAACCTAGCCCTGAGAGTCCTTTAGTCATTATTGAAATATCAACTCAAAGTACCAAACCTTCTTTTTTATTTATTAAAATATCAAAACTTGGCCTGAAAGTTCTTTAATCATTATTGAAATATCAACTCCAGGGTGCCAAAGCATCTTTGTTCATTTTTGGCCTATCAACACTTGGCCCAGAAAGTTCTTCCGCCGCTTCAAAATATCAACACTAATGGAGCAAGCTTTCTTTGTTCATTTTTGGCCTATCAAAACTTGTGCCTGACAGTTCTTTCGCCTTTTCAAATTATCAACTCCAAAGGGCCAAACCATCTTTGTTCATTTTTGGCCTATCAAAACTTTTTCCTGACAGTTCTTCCGCCGCTTCATAATGTCACCACTAATGGACCAAACCATCTTTGTTCATTTTTGGTATATCAAAATTATGAAATTTCGTGCCGTCAGTGTCTGGACAAAATACGCGTCGTTAACATAATTGGATGCCACCCCTGGCTGGTTCGGAGGGGGGGGTATGACCCCAGTTATACGGGTGCCGCCTTTGGCAATGGCCCAAGACAAACTATCCCCACATGAATTGAAACACTTGGGCAAGGTATCGAAGGTTGGTTTTATCGGTGAATTCGTCAAAACAATGGGTGGGGATAATTCGTAGCTCTCCCATGTCTTTGCTCCACTCGGACAAGATCGTTGCCCCGCCAACGCGGATTATTGGTCGGCGCTCAAACAGGTTTATTTAATTATTTCAGTCGAATGTTGGACTTCCAAAGGTATTAAAATTATGTATCTAACCAGATGAAGTTAATAATAGTGGCCACTATTAGTTAAATTGATCTCCCACAAGCTAGTTTAGGGGTTTTTACCGGTCGATCAAGGCTGACTAAAAGAAAACGGGTAGAGGGGGCTAATCGAGTCAATGCCTTCGGGGCCGGTGTTGTAGTAAGCTGCGGGTCCCACCGGGGACCAGGGTGCCGGGCCAAGTGGTAAGGGGCAAGCGGCCAAGGATCATTTAGCGCAATCATTTCCGTTTCAAGTTGTTGTTTTCCGTAACAATATTTTCATCCGCAAATATGAATTTGACATCTATGTAGAAAATTTATATGCTTTCAGTAAGTTAAGCTTATTTTCAGCTTGACAATATGGCCGAAGGCCCGACTGGGCGGGCTAATTCAGGTGGCCGATTGGCACCTTGACCCAGCCGCAAAGCCGCGGCCAGAACCGAAACGCCAATTTAACCAAGCCGTTATTTATACAGCCCTCCGACGGGCTCCAATATGGACCCTTCTTAGGCCCTAGCCTAAAAAGTGGCCAAAATTCCCCCCAATAAAGGTTGGGGTTATGCGGGTGTAATATGACATCTTTGAAAGGCTCCAAGACCGAGGTAAATATTTTGACCGCCTTCGCTGGCGAGTCCCAAGCCAGAAACCGCTACACCTACGCCGCTTCCGTGGCCACCAAGGAAGGCTACGTTAAGATTGCCTCCATTTTCACGGAGACGGCCGACCAGGAGAAAGAGCACGCCAAGAGGCTATTCCGCTTCCTTGAGGGCGGCGAGGTGACCATAACCGGTGCCTTCCCGGCCGGCCTCAAAGAGGACACGTCCAGCCAGCTGATTGCCGCCGCTGCCGGCGAGCACCACGAGTGGACCTCTATGTACCCGGATTTCGCCAAGATAGCCCGGGACGAGGGCTTTAAGCAGATCGGTGACGTCATGGAAGCCATCGCCGTGGCCGAAAAGTTCCACGAGAAACGCTATCTAGACCTCCTCGAGGAGATCAAGAACGGTACCCACTTTAAGAAGCCCAAGATGATCACCTGGCGTTGCCGCAACTGTGGTTACCTCCACGAAGGGACCGAGCCGCCGACCGCTTGCCCGGCCTGCGCCCATCCCACGGCCTATTTTGAGGTCCTCAACTGGTAAGGCCCCTCTGGGCACGGCCCATTTTGTGGCCTCACCGGTAAGGCTAGGCGGGTAGGGACCTTTTTGGGGCACTCACCGCCAACGCTAGGCCTAGTATGGCAACTTTTGAGTACTCGCCGGCAACGCCAAGCGGGATGGACATTTTTGGGACCTATCCGGCAACGCCAAGCGGGTGAGACCTTTTTGAGGCCCTATCCGGTTACGCTAAGCGGAGAGGGACTTTTTCGGGGCCCCCTGCGGAAACGTTTGGCGGGGCACAGAACGTTTCGGGTATCCTTTCCCCGGGTTATCCCTGGGGAGAGAATCCCTCACCCGGGTGGCCTTGTCCTCCCGATTAATCCTAAACATTTAATCATTTAATTCTATCTTTAATTTAGGTGATATATGTCTCAAATCGCTAAAGTCTTTAAGTGCGACTCTTGCGGCCAGATGGTCGAGGTTCTTTTGCCCGGGGGCGGCGTCCTTACCTGCTGCGCCTCCCCCATGAAGGAGCTGATCCCCAATACCACCGAAGCCGCCCAGGAAAAGCACGTCCCGGTCATCACCAAGGTTGACGGCGGCTATAAAGTAGCCGTCGGCTCCGTGGCCCATCCCATGGAAGAGAAGCACCACATCCAGTGGATCGAGCTGGAAGTCAACGGCATCAGCCAGATCAAGCGCCTGGTGCCCGGCCAGGCCCCCGAAGCCACCTTCCAGTCCGCCGAGGGCGAAGCCAAGGCCCGCGAGTACTGCAACCTCCACGGCCTCTGGAAGGCCTAAGGCCCCCAGCGGCCTTGGTTGGCGCTAGCCAATTGGTGGGCCGTCACGGCGATTTTCGCCGAGGCGGCCCGTTCGCTTTTTTGGGCTTTCCCCGGGTCGGCACCATTTTTGGGCCGGTTATAACCCTTTGGAAAGCAAACTTTGGAAAGGTATGGGCATGGGCTCGGATCGGAATTATCTCTCGGAAAAATCAAGAATCGAAAGTAACATTACCAGGGTCTTTGCCCAAGCCATGGCCGATGAGCTGGGGGAAGAGGCGGCCAAGGAGATCGCCAGGCGCGCCCAGGCCTGCCACGCCGCCCTTTCGGACTCTTCGCCCTTTGAAGGCAAGGCGCCCATTACCATTTTCGCCCAAAGGCGCCTGGAAATCGACTTGATAAAGTTCTTTCACCGGGGTCTTTCCGAAAAGCATGGAGCGGAAACGGCTAACCGTATCGTGGCCCGGGCCATAATCCAAGACGCCAGAGAGGCTGGACGCCAAAAGGCCGCCTCGACCCAGGGACCGACCAACCTGCTTACCTTTGCCAAAATTTTGCCCCAATGGGCTAGCGGTGGGGCCCTGGAAATGTCCGTGCGAGAATCGACGGAAACTAAGCTCAGCTACGTCGTAACCCGTTGTCGATACGCGGACATGTACCGGGACATGGGTCTCTCCAGCCTGGGCTATCTGGTCTCCTGTGAACGGGACTCCGCTTTCATGGAAGGCTACGCCCCCAACGTTACACTGAAGCGGGAGAAAACCATTATGGCCGGTAGCGATTGTTGCGATTTTCTTTACAAACTCGTCAAATAAACCCGTGTCGCCGACCGCCGACCCCTCCCAGGCCCAAGTCCTCCAAGGCCCCCCGGCACCCCCTGGGGTCGGGGCGGGGAGTTTTATTTTTCGTTCTGTACTCTAATGTGTCCTGACACGACCCAAACGGGGACGCTTGGCCAGCCGGCCGGCCCTCAGCTGGGTGCCGATTGAGGCACCCAGGCCACCCTGGCCTGCCAGACCAGCTAGGCCTTGTGGGCTTTGGAACTTAGACGAAGAAATAATCCGACCCCAATCCAAATAACTTTTTCCCAGCAGATTCGGTGCGCCATGAAACATTTTAATTATCTTGCCTTCTGTTGCTCGCTAGCCTTATGCCTTTTCTTGGCCCCGTCCCCCCTGGCCTTGGCCCAAGAGGACAAAGACGCCGCCACTTTGACCCAACTCTCCGAGGGCGGCGATTTGGTGGCCAGGGACTATCTGGCCGAACGGTATTATTTCGGTACCGGCGGGGTCAAGCAAGACTATAAAAAAGCCCGCGAGCTAAGCGAAAAACTGGCCGACGAAGGCTACCCCCGTTCCCAAATGGTCATGGGCTCTCTGTACTACAACGGACAGGTAGTCAAAAAAGATTTGAAAAAAGCCTTGGAATACTTCAAACTCGCAGCCGGCAACGGCTCAAGCGTAGGGCAGATGTTTTTGGGCCTAATGTACTACAACGGAGAGGGGACCGCCCCCAACAAATCTGAAGCCTATAACTACCTCAAGCTGGCCGCCGACGAGGGTCACGCCGCCGCCCAGTTTCAAGTAGGCGTTATGAGTCAAAATGGCGAAGGAACGAAGAAAAACGTTGACGAAGCCATCAAATATTATCACTTGGCCGCCGATCAGGGTCACCTGGAATCCCAAGTGGCCTTGGGCATGATCTACGGCCTAGGCCAAGACAAAGCCCAAAACATGAAAGAGGCGGCCAAATATTACCGCTTGGCCGCCGACCAAGGCGACCCCAACGCCCAGTATCTCTTGGGCCTGACCTATTTTTTTGGCGAAGGCGTGGCCAAAGACCCCAGGGAAGCCTCCAAGTGGTTTACCTTGGCGGCCGAGCAAGGCGACATGGACGCCCGCTATAACCTTGGAGTCATGTACGCCAAGGGCGAGGGTGTGCCCAGGAACAAAGACGAAGCCATAAAATGGTTCACGCTGGGGGCGCAACAGGGCGACGGTCGATGCATGTATAACCTGGGCTACCTCTACGACACCGGCGATCTCCTGCCTCAGGACCCAAAGGAAGCCTTAAAGTGGTACAAGCTGGCCATCAAAAATGGTAACCTTGAGGCCAAGGAAAGGGTGGCCGAGATGGAGAGCCAATAACCCTCCAGTCGGTGACTCTACGGCGGGGCCACTCCCGCCGGCGCCTTTCCCGGCTTGGGCCCATAAGCCGCAGGCCAGCAAGAGGCAACTCCCAAAAACCAGGGAGGCCAGCCAAGCCTTTAGTGCCCAAAGGGGCGCCGGGTTGGTCGGCCTGCCTGGTTTTTTTGTGCGGTGGCGGAATGTTATTGGCGGGCTTGGGCGATTGGAGCTGGGCGGCCAAGCCTTTGGGGCCAAAGGGGCCAGGGGAATGTTATTGGCGGGCTTGGGCGATTGGAGCTGGGCGGCCAAGCCTTTGGGGCCAAAGGGGCCAGGGATCGGTCAACCGGCCTGTTTTTTTCCCTTTGGTTCCGGTTTGGGTTTGGTCAGGTTTTGGTAGGCCTTTACCAGATCGTTTAGGCGGTCGACGATAAGTTCCCTTTCGGCCGGAGTCGGGTGGACGAAGTCGGGGGCGGTGAAGAGCCTGGGGTTTTCCGGATCCAAGATGTTGGATAAGCCCACGCCGATTTTTGTAACCACGTAAGTTAAGCGCTCTTGGCTCCAACCGGTTGTTTCCAGGAGCTCGGGCAAAAGGGCTGGGTTGGTGTCCAGGGCCACAATGTTTTCCAGGTTTTGTTCGTAGGCCAGGATTTCTTGCTTGCTCAGGGGCGGTTCCCGGCTAATGAGCTCATACAGATGGGCCGAGGAGCGGGCGGTCAGCGGTTTTTCGTTGTTTTCCGGTATTGCGGGGTTTTCCTGGGCCCCTGGGGTCCCCGGGGCCGTCGGCTCGGCGGCGGGCGCCTGGGCGGTCTGGGCGGGCGCTTGGGCCAAGAGGCGTCCTTGCCCCAGGGTCAGGGGCAGGGGCAGGGTTAGGGCCAAAGCCAGGGCGATAATCAGGGGTGCCGTTTTTCCCATAAGGCCACCTATAACCGTAACTTCGTCACTGGACGCTTGAGGGAAGCTTTTCCAGGGCCATGGCCATGAGGAGGGGGAACATAATTTCGTGGTGGCCGATAAAGGTATAGCCGCGGCCGCTTTCCTGGGTAGGCCTTTCCACCACGTTGACCGAGGGACGGTACTGCTTGATAAAGTCCATGTTGACGGTGGTCAAATTATCCACGGCGAAGCCCAGGTTCCTGGTCAGGGTTAAGGCCTTCAAAAAAACCTCGGGCATTGTCACGGCCGATCCCAGGTTCAGGAAAGCCCCATGGCCCAAACCGGCCACCAGTCGGCAGAAGGTCTTAAAGTCGTCCATAGTGGCCGCCCCCAGGCTGGCCCCGTCGCAGCCGGGGTGAATGTGGTAGACGTCGCAGCCAACGGCCACGTGGATGGTGGCCGGCTTTTCGGCCAGGGCGGCGGCGGCCAAAACGCTAACCGAGGCGTGGGGGGCCTTGATTTCAACGAGGCTCTCGCCCAGCGTCCGGCCCAGTCCTTGGCCGGTTTGGGCGGCCTTTTTTATGGCCGCGTTAATAATCTCCCCCGTCTCCCGGGTCAGACCGAAATCACCCCGGCCCAAGCCGGCGGCCACGTCTTCGCTGGTGGCCCCGGCCAAGGCCACCTCGACGTCGTGAACCATGACAGAACCGTTGCCAGATACGGAAGAAATGAGTCCGCCCTTAAGGAGTTGGCTAATTATGGGGCCCAAACCCACTTTTATCGGGTGCCCGCCCATGGCCAGCATGATGGTCCGGCCCTCTTGGGCGGCCTTGGCCAGGGCCCCGGCCGCGTCCCTTAGATCCTTGGCGGCCAGGATATTGGGAAGCCCCTGAGTGAAAGCCGAAAAACTACCGCCCGGGACCAGAGGCTTGGCGAAATCGTCGGAACTTACCTTGGAAGGGCGGTCCTTAAGGCTGGCGAACCTGACCGAGGCAAAGTCCAGCTCGGGGAACTTTGTTTTCATGCTTTAATTAATCCCTAAAATGGGTAGCGATTATAAACCCCAAACGGCCGGAACGGACCGTGCCGGGCCCGGTGGCCCCCTAAAATGGGTAGCGATTATAAGCCCCAAACGGCCGGAACGGTCCGGAAATGGCCGGGCCGGGCCCGGTGGCCCCCGCGGTTAAGCGGGGGTCCCGCCACCCTCGACGATGATGTGATCGACCAGCTGGCAAATGGTATGGCCGTAGAGGAGGTGGAGCTCCTGGATCCTGGGG
>JAIRNQ010000080.1 GCA_031257955.1 Deltaproteobacteria bacterium
GGGCCGCTGCTGTTGCCCAAAGGGGTATCCACGGCCAAGACCGCCGCTGGGCTCAACAGGTAGAGGGATATAATTAGGCTCAAAAAGATAAATCTTTTGGTCATGAATATTATTTGTTACCCGTTTCCCATACAAACTTGGTAAAAGTTTCCACTAACCGAGGGTTAGATCTTTATCCCACCGCCCCAGTCTCGAATCTCCCTGGCTTGAATCTCTTGGGTCCCGAATCTCCCTGGCTCGAATCTCTTGGGTCCCGAATCTCCTGGCTCGAATCTCTTGGGTCCCGATTTACCCGGGACCGCGGTTCAAGGCCCTTGGCCGTAACCAAGCCAGGGACCACTGGCGGGCGACCCGGACAACTATTGGGTGATTAACATGAAGACGCGGCCTTCAACCTCCAGTTGGCCGGTGGAGGTATCGTAGTTGAAATTCTTGCCGGAGAGGCTTATGTCGGGGTCCTCCAGGCAAAACTCGACCGGGCTGGAGAAGGTGCCCGAATCCATGTTAAGTTCCATAGTGGGGCTTGTGATTATTCGTCCCTTATCGTCCGAGGTCCTAACCGAACCCGTCAGGACCACCAACTTGCGCGCCGGGTCGTAGCGGCCCTTTTCGGACGAGATCTTATACTTACCGCTTTGGGAGGCAATGTCGGCCTTAACGCTGTTTAAAATGAAATAGTCGTCGTCCTTGTAATACTGGGCCGTTTCGGCCAATACCGAAAGGGACCTCCCGTTGGCCCCGGTCTCGCTCAATACCAAATTCCCAAGACGCATATCCACGTTGGCCGGAAGCATGTCCTGAAGGTTACCAAGTTTTAAGCCGCTGAGGTTCTTGGCGTTCCATAATAGGACACCCAACATGGCGACCAGTATACCCAAAACGCTAAGGATGATGAATCTAACCCTGGACATGGTAAAAGTACTGTGTCGATTGACCCTTCCTTTAGGTTGGCCCGGATAACCGCGCGAAATAACCCCACGGTCCGACAAGGGCTGATCAACTGTCGGGTATATAAAGATTATACTACTTGATTACTAGCCTGTCAAAAGTTCTTTGCATTTTTTATGCCTGAAATTTAATCGCATATATCATTGAAATTATTACTAAAATAAGATTCCTTCCCATCAGTCCCTTTGGCCGGCGATGGCTAAACCCGCTCGCCGGTTGCCCTTCAGGCCTTTTGGGGGTCTTTGCCGAATTCCAATTGTTTCAAAATTAATTCAAAAAATTATGATATACCAGTTAAATATATTTTTAATAATAATAATCTTATAAAAATATTACTTTTATAATTTTATGCCAATATAGGCTTAAATTTTATGGTATAAATCGCCTCTTTTTGCTAATATGCGCAGCCACAACCCTCCCGGTAAAGCCATGGCTTAACGATGGCTAATGGGCTATTTTAAAGAGAATAAACTCAAATTATATCGAAATAACATCACTAAATATATACTTAAATAAATTATAATATTTTAAAAGTAGTTAGATAGTTTTATCATTAATATTAGTGTGAAATTTCATTCAATATGCCAATTGAATTAATTAATTCCCTTACCTATCCATTATGGCTTGGTATGGTTATTTTTTTTGCCCCGGGGCCGTCTTTGGAGGCTTGGCGGGCGACGTCCTTGCCGACGCCAACGGCGGGGTCCGGCCTCCCTCCACCGGCGAGCCGAAGATGGAGGCCACCTCGTCCAGAGAGTTTCAGGCAAGCCGGCAAGCCTTTATAATCTTCAATAATGTGATAAAATGGCGACATATCCCATAGAAGTTGGTCTTTAGGCGCAACCAATGCCAGGGTCGCTGGAAGTTACGCTTTAAGTATAAAAGAATTCTTGGTACGCTAGCAAGCGGGTTAGCAAAAAAAGCGGTAGGGAGGTTTATCTTAAAAAATAATGTATACATGGTACAATAGCATCCAATATAGCAGATATTAACGATAATTTAGACAAATCGGCCAAGATTGGCTTCACCCCGAGAATTGCCCTGACGGGTCGCCCTCGGTCGGCGGGAACGGGTAAGCTTAGTTTTTCCTGGCTATTTTATGGCCTTGAGTGCCTTAAACGGCGTTCGGCCCACTCAGCAAATTATTGGAGGAACCGACGATGAAAAAAATCGTGGCGACGCTGGTCGCTGTCGTCATACTGTCAAGCTCGGTAACGCTCATGGCCATGGAAATCGATCCGTCCGAAGTCGAAATGGCCAAAGAAAAGCTCACCAAGTTGATGGTGGTTCTCTCTTCGGCGGACGCCGAGGCCTATAGGGCGCTCGTTCAACCAATCGGGATCCCCCAGTTTATCTATGAATCGACTCGGGAAAACGCGTTTAACGATATGGCTGGGGTCAACTTGGATAACTATTATTTTTACTTTTACAAAACCGTCAGAAAAGGGATTTGCGTAAGGGGTGATAATTGTGACCTTAGCGAACATATTTTATATCATTCGTTAGACCTCGTTTCGTCTGTCTATGGCGAGCCCGGTATAACTAACTTCAAATTTGATAGGAACGGTTTATTCACTTTCTTTTTGACTAACGAGTACAAATTCGCCGGCAATGTCCTCGACGCCACGTTTTTCGGTGAAAGCATTGTAATATCGGTGGCTAAATTAACGGATTATCTCCTCCCCGATCTTGGCTCGCCAGCGATCGAGCCGCAATTGGCCGCCCCGCCCGGTCCCATGGGCTGGAAAAAACCTTGGAAAAGCTCGGTTAAACTAATGGTCGGCAAGGACAACCCCAAAAGCGACGCGGCCAGGCCTTGCGAATCGGGCAGGTGCGGCCACACCGCCGGAACGTCCGCGCCTTTTTTGGGCAACGTCATCGAGGAAGGAGTCGATTCCGTTCGCGACCCGAAATACGCCCTCGATCTGTTGCCGGTGGACTTTGAAAGTTACGATCCCGGCAAAAACCCCATATTTTTACACGCGCCGGCTGACGGGACCATCGTCAGGGTCAACCTGGACCCGACTTGTCCCGGGTCATGCGTGACCGGTTCTGGGACCTTCGGAAACCATATTATCGTGAAAACCGAAGACGACGAGATGTATCTGATGGCCCATCTGGCTTATTTTAACCAGGGCAGAGAATTTACTGTAAACCATGGCGACAATCTTGGGAAGGCCTCGTCCAGGGTCACCCAGGGAGAATTCATCGGGGTTTTGGGGTCCACCGCCACTGTGGGCGATTCTGGGCAAACGTTTTTCAGCGTGCCCCACCTCCATTTTGAAGTCCCCAGCCGATCCTACAAGAGCGGCATAGGCCTTTTTGGGATGGGCAAGGATGAATTCACCGCCGGCAAGCTGATCTCCGGCGATTTTTAACGCCGGTGGCGGGCGCCAGTTTTGGCGCCCGACCCTCGGCGGGCGGGCTTATCCAACCTGGGCGGTCTCTCTTATAAAACTACGGCGGGGCCTTCCCCAGCCTTTCCATTTAGCCTTTTCCTGGGCCAAGTGGCATAGTCTGCCAAGCGAATGTCTTTGGGTTTTATAATAATTTCTCCGATAGCCATATCCTCGCCGATTCTTCGGCGGTTCAATCGCGATAAGCGCTGGCCTGGATTATAGTCGGTAAGCGGATCTATCTTATGGGAGCGGCCCACAAGTCGGCCAAGCGAATGTCTTTGGGCTTTATTGTAATATCTCCGATAGACATATCCTCGCCGATTCTCCAGCGGTTCAATCGCGATAAGCGCTAGCCTGGATTATAGGCGGAAAGCGGATCTATCTTATGGGAACGGCCCACAAGTCGGCCAAGCAATGGCTAAACGAATAACCAAAGCCAAAATGGCGCGAGAACTGTGGCCAAAAACGCCCTTATGGGAAGCCAGACGGTTTGGTGACGGTTAACGCTGAAACTCGATGGCCCCATGGGCCAAAGGCGAGAGGGGAGGCGGGCAGGGGACAAACTGGCCGGAGAGAAGGCTGAATCGGCCGAGACGGGGGGCAGTTGTGGCGGCCTGGACTTCCCGAACCGGCCTGGCCTGGGTCAACTCGGGAAATCCGGCCGTAAAGGTTAGCTACTGGCTGAGGCGACCAAATCGTCGATCTTTTTCAGCCCTTCGGGGATGGGGACTTTGCGCTGGCAAAGGTTAGCTACTGGCTGAGGCGACCAAATCGTTGATCTTTTTCAGCTCTTCGGGGATGGGGATGTTCTGCGGGCAATGGTGGGTACATTCCTCGCAGGAGACGCAGTTTACCGCCTTCTCGCCCTCGGAAAGGGCCCGATAGTTATTTATGAAAACGAAGGGGGCGAACTGGGGGTTTTCCAGGTTCATGGTGGCGAATTGGTTATAGATGGCCAGATTGACCGGGATGTTGACTCCGGAGGGGCAGTCCATGCAATAGCCGCAACCGGTGCAGGGGATTGGGTTGGCCAGCCGGAAAGACTCGGCGGCCTTTTTTAGGACCTCGACCTCTTCGGGGTTAAGGGGCTTAAAGGCGTTGAAGGTGGACAGGTTCTCGTCCATCTGCTGGGGCAGGCTCATGCCGCTCAGGACGGTCATGACCCCCGGGTTTGAGGCGGCGTACCTTAAGGCCCAGGAAGCTTGGCTGGCCACCGGGTCGTGGTCTTTTAGGACTTTAACGGCGGCGGCCGGAAGGTTGGCCAAGGCCCCTCCGCGGACGGGTTCCATTATGACCACCGGGATGTTTTTGTCCACCAAGCGCCCATAAAGTTCGCCACTTTTAAGGGCTTGCCAGTCGATGTAGTTAAGTTGGATTTGGGTAAAATCCCAGGCGTAACGGTCCAAAAGGTTCCCCAGATGCTCGGGGCCGTCATGCATGGAAAAGCCCAGTCGGCGAATGGCCCCCTCGTCTTTCTTGGCCCGCAGAAACTCGTAAAGGCCGATCTTTTCGAGGATCGTGAGGTTGTCCGAGTTGAGGTTGTGGACCAGGTAGAAATCGATGTGGTCGGTTTTCAGGTTGGCCAGCTGCTTGTCGAAGATGCCCTTGGCCTGGTCCAGATCGCTCAGCGACCAGGTGGGCATTTTGGTTGCCAGGTTGTAGGAGTCCCTGGGGTGGCGAGACAAGGCCTTGCCGGCGAAGATCTCGCTTTGGCCGTCGTGGTAGACGTAGGCCGTGTCGAAATAATTTATCCCCCCGGCCAAGGCCTTGTCGACCATCAATTCGGCCGTGGGGTAGTCGATATCCTTGGGGACGTTGTTTACGGTGGGCAGGCGCATGAGGCCAAAGCCCAAAAGAGAAATCTCTTTTCCGATGGACGGAAAGTATCGTTTCTCCATATTTGCTCACCTCGCGCGGCTTTCTTAGCCGCAGATTGAACGAAAAAACCCCCGCCTTGGGTCAGGGGAGGTTTAAGGTTGGTTACGGTAAAGCCTGACGGAAGTCGATAAGAGGCCCCTTCGTGGGGCCAATTGTTAAAAGCCTAAAGCCTCCTTTCGGTATCCATGGCCGTAAACGCCAATACCACGGCCAGTTAAAGGTTGATCAAGGCGTAAAAAACCCCAATATTTAGAGGGCGCGGTTCAACGGCGGCGTGAAATTAAACGCTAAATTTACGCCCCATAAGCTAGTTCACGGGTTTTTGCCGGTTTTTCAGGGGTTTTGGGGGTAAAAATCAGCCCAGGCTAACGACCGGCCCAAAAAAATCCTGGTTTATACCTACGTTTACGGCCAAGGGCCGATGGCCGGGCCCAGCCCCGGCGTCCCATGTCAAGGGCTAGCCGGCGCCTCGGGGCGTCACTCGCAGCGGCCGGATTGGCGGAGCCTGGTTCCGGTATGCAACGAAAGCTGAATCTCGCAGGCCGAGAGATTTTTGGGGAAAAGGCAACCGCTAATTTGGGCGTTTTTTATGCTGGCCCCGTCCAGGTTGGCCCCGGACAGATCCAGCCCGCAAAGATTGGCCCCCCTCAGGTAACAGCCCCTAAGATCGGCGGTCGACAGGTTAAAGGAGCGCAGGTCTAAATCGCTCAAGTTTTGGCACGTCAGGTTGGGGGCTTTGCCCTCGACAACCAGTTTGTTAAATTCGGCGGCGTTCTCTTCGAACATGATGGTGGGTTTTGGGGTCCTCTTAATTTCAGCCATCGCGGGTTATCCTCTCATTTTTTTTCTCCGGCCGAAAAATGGCCGGTTACGGTCGTTTTCCGCCGAACGCGCCCGGCGGCTATTCGTCGGTCGCCGCTTATCGTTTCATGGCCCGGGGCTTTCCCGGCCAAAGGGCCCGGCAACGGGGGCCAGCCAAAGGCGTGGGTAAAAGCGGCCGGCGGGGAACAGTCATTTTGGGCGCGCCCGTTTGGGGTTAATTGGCTAATACGATATGGAAATTATAGCCGAAGCCATGAACAAAGTCCAAAGCAAGATTGGCCTTGGGCCGCGACCGGCCTTTGGTCCGGCGGACCGGCGGACCGGAGGGGTCCTTGTGATGTCCGGCGTCAATAAAGTACAATAACGTGACCAAAACAATCGGTGCCGCTTCCGGCCTAGCGGCCTGGGCTGCCTTCCGGTGGCCTTTGGCGGCTTTGCTCCCTTTGTGGCAAGGCCAGCGGCGGGCATGACCCATTGGCCCTCCGGGCCGGGCCTGGGCGGAGACAAACGGTAGCTCTTGGAGGCTAAGGGCATGGGCGAGACAATACTTTTCTTGGGCGGGGCCAAAAGCGGCAAGACCAGGGCGGCCTTGGCCAAAGCCGAGACCTATCCGCCGCCCCGGTATTACTTGGCCACGGCTGAGGCCTTGGACGATGAAATGGTCGTCAGAATCAAGAACCACCAAGCCGAGCGGGGACCTGAATGGCGGACCATCGAGGAACCGCTGGATCTAAGCGGCGCTCTGGCCCTGGCCGAGCCGGGAGCGCCGGTCCTGCTTGATTGCCTTACCTTGTGGCTCTCCAACGTTATTGGCCAAGACCCAGAAAGTAGTGACTTTGACGCCGTTTTGGCCAGGCTGGACGTTTTTTTGGCGGCGGCGGCCAAGAGGGCCGGCCCGGCGATAATCGTCTCCAACGAGGTCGGGGGCGGGTTGGTGCCCATAGACCCGGTCTCCAGGTTTTTTAGGGATATCTCGGGCCTCTGCCACCAAAAGATCGCCAAATCGGCCGACGGCGTTTATCTGGTCACGGCCGGGCTAAGCCAAAAGCTAAAATGAGGCTCAAAGCCCCGACCGGGACAAGCCAAAAGCTAAAATGGGGCTCAAAGCCCCGGCCGGGCCAAGCGCCATATAACTAAGGTTCCAACATGCTCCCAGGACTATACGTTCACGTACCCTTTTGCTCGCGAAAGTGCCCTTACTGTGATTTTTATTCCATCTCGGCCTTGGATCTCATACCCTCTTGGCTAAGGGGCTTGGATAAAGAGGCCGATCTTTACGCCAAAGACTGGCCCGGTCCCTTCGATACGCTGTATTTGGGAGGGGGCAGCCCCAGTTTGCTGACCGTGAACGATCTGAAGACCCTGTTCGAGGTTTTGGAAAAGTTTCCTTTGGCCGAGGGCCATGAGGCCACCATCGAGGCCAACCCCGAAGACGTGACCCGGGAGAAGGTTAAATTCTGGAAGTCCCTGGGCCTTAACCGGGTCTCCCTGGGCGTCCAGTCCTTCAATCCCCAGTGGCTCAACTCTAGCTTGGCCAGGACCCACACGGTTGAGGACAACAAAGCGGCCATCGAGACCGTGGCCGCCGAGGGCCTTAATCTGAGCCTGGATTTCATCTTCGCCCACGCCGGGCAGTCCCCCCAGGAATGGGCCGCCGAACTGGACCAGGCCGCCGCCACCTGGGCCGATCACGTCTCGGCCTACGTGCTTACCCCCGCCCCGGGCACGGCCCTGGGACGGGCCCTGGCCGTCGGGGTGGCCCCAAAACTCCCGGGCGAGGAACTTACCTCCGAGCTCTTTCTTCTAACCGGGGAGGCTCTGGCCATGAGGGGTTTCGAGCGTTACGAGGTTTCCAACTTCGCCAGGGGCGGGGCCGTCTGCCGGCACAATCTCAAATACTGGCACCGCGAGCCCTATCTGGGCCTGGGCCCCTCGGCCCACAGTTTTGACGGGAAAAAGCGCCGGGCCAACACTTCCTCGGTCAGGCGCTGGGCCCAAGCCCTCAGCTCTGGCCGCACCCCCCTGGAGTTCGAGGAAACCTTGACCCCGGAGCAAGTCCGGATGGAAGAAATCATGCTGGGCCTCAGGCTCTCCGAGGGCCTCCCCCGCGAATTGGTAAAGGACTCCGACAAACTGGCAGACCTAATCAAAGACGGCTTTCTGGCCGAGGTCGGCCAGCGGCTTAAACCCTGCCCCAAAGGCATGCTGATGGCAGACGGATTGGCAAAACTTCTAGCCTAAAGAGCCCCCTGGCGAAAATTTGGTTTGGCTTTGGCCATCAAATTAGACCTAATTGATCTTTCAATCTAACCCGGGCAAGTTCCTTACAACCCAGATTTTTGGCCGGTTTATAATTTGACGGTCTCGAAGAAAGCCCTTTCGAGTTCGCCGATGGCCTCGTCGGACAACAATTATCAAAGGGTTCTCTAAGCTCCAGGACAACAATGTGGGGTTTCCGCGAACGCATCATAATTTAGCTATTTTTTCGATCAAGATGTAAATACCCCCTATTTGCCGGGCGCGGTTCAATAATGGCCTAAAATTAAAACCTAAATTGGTAACCCTCAAACGAACTTAAAAGTTTTGGCCAGATTATTATACGCTCTCGCCATTTCTTATGATATTTTTACTGTGTCTTGCCCAGCCTTTTCAATGAACAACTAGGTTTAGGTACCTCAAGTAAGTTTAACTGGGCATTGTACCAATCCATTGGTGGACCCAGTCGGATTATTGGCTGGTAAAGGTCGGAAGTATTAATAAAGTTAATTTTCGCCATTTAAAAATACTACTTTGATTTTTGACTTGTGGCTACTTTTTTGTTAACATATTAATGGACAACGGCTTGGCTTCGCCCGAGGGGCCAGGCCGACAACCTTATATTAAAAAACAAATCAATCGCATATATTAAGTAACGTATTGATTTTTTACCATGATTAGTTTTTATTCAGATGTAGTTTTTAAGCTTTTTCAAATATCACCTGGATTTTATCCAAGTGGATGCTTTGATTGAATAATCTAAAGGACGGCGGCTTGGCTTTGTCCGCGGGGCCAGATCGGCAACGTTTTTCAAAAACTAATCGATCGGGTTATATCAAATGGTATTTTGCTTTTTCGGCTTGGTAGATATTTTTAAAGAAGTAAAACTTACCAGTTTTTAAATATCACTTGGATTTTAGCCCAGTGAGTGCTTAGATTGACTAATCTAAAGGACTGCGGCTTGGCTTTGCCCGAGGACCGGTTCAACAGGGAATTGTTTAAAAACTAAATTAACGACAATTTGATTTAACACGTTGATTATTTTGCTTTGGCCGATATCTTTCGAAATGTATATATCACAATTTTAAAATATTACTATGATTATTTGTTTGATTCTAACTCACCCGGCTAAGGCATCCGACCGGTAGCGGAGACCAGACGGCTGGGTTGGTATCCCCTAGTGATTTGGCCCCGCCGGCCTAGCCAAATATAGCCAACTGGCTTGTGTCACTCGACCGTTGTATCCTTTCGCATCCATTTTATGGCTTTACTGACCGGAGTTGTACCTATTCGATCGACTATGATGGATTTTTTATCGCCTGTGATGACTCTTCGGTCCCATAGGTTGGATTATCTTTGGTTTGGCTGTGCTGGGTTTTGGATGGAGGGTCGATTTGTCGCGGTGGTGTTTTTAGGCAGGTTAGTTGCGGGGTTGAACCCGGTCGCCCGAGGAGGGCCTCGGCCGGTTTGGCTGGAGGGTTGAAGTTGGTCGCCCGTGATGGGTACTCGGCCGGTTGGTTGGAGGGTTGTAGTTGGTCGCCCGAGGAGGGCCTCGGTCGGTTGGTTGGAGGGTTGAAGTTGGTCGCCCGAGGAGGGCCTCGGCCGGTTTGGCTGGAGTGTTGAAGTTGGTCGCCCGTGGTGGGTACTCGGCCGGTTGGTTGGAGGGTTG